>CAYNBL010000039.1:0-18793 GCA_964395205.1 uncultured bacterium
GAATAGGGGGCAAATCATTCAATAGCCTTGGGATTAATCCCAAGGCTATTGAATTTATTTTGGATAAATGTAAAGCTTCATCGATTCAACAACTCAACTATTAAATTTTCTTCAACCCCGACGGGGTCTAAGAACAATATATAAGGCCCTCCCATTATTTCAATTCCGACGGGGTTGAAGAACAATATATAAGGCTCTCCCATTATTTCAACCCCGACGGGGTTGAACAAGGACAGAGCTAAAATCCGGTTTTGTGAACTACTCTATTTACGGCATAAATGTTCAACCTACGTAGCCGAGCTACTTTTCCCTTCGTTCCAAAGGGTTGGGGCTTCAGGCTTTACTGCGTTACGTCCGTCAAGACGGAAGACAGGTCGGTAAAGTATCAGTAAAAATTATTATAGCTTATATATTGAACTTTTTGTCTTTTCAACCATCAACCATCAACTATCAACTTATCGACTCATCGACCCATCGACTCATCGACCCATCGACCCATCGACTCATCGACCCATCCAGCCTACGCACAAGGCTACGGCCGGCAGGCAACTATCAACCATCAACCCATCGACAAGCTCAGGGTTGTTTTATTGTTAAATACCTCAAACCCGGCATTTTATGCCGGGCTATTTAGGTTTAACCCCTCCATACGTCGGGGTTATAAATATTTCATTTATCGTTTATAGTTAATCGTTTATCATAACATTACATTTTACCCCTTACCCCTTACGTCTTACTACTTACTTCTTTTGTTTGCCCGTTTGCGAAAAACATAGTATCTTCGACAAAGAAACACTACATCATATGAGACGCTATGAAAAACCCGAACAAACATATAAAGATCAACATAAGTGCTATATGCCTCCTGACGCTGTCCTTAATAAGTTCACCGGCATTTGCAGGGATACCCGGATATTATTTTCAGAAAGTATTGTTTAATTTTTCCGCTGAAGATTCAGAAAGGGTGAAGAGCTTGGATTATTTTGGCAACGATGCAGGCTATCAAAGTCATCCCTATGGTATGGTTATTGACCCGGATGGTAAATATTGGTTTGGCTTTTATTCCGGGTTTAGCAATGAGATCGTGAAGTCACCCGGAGATACGATCCATTTGGCCGGAATTCGATGTTTTCTGCCCGATAGCACTGAAGCATCATTTTCTCCCATAGAATTATTGGAATTTGGTGATGGCAGTAAAGACACCCTATATACTGAGAACGATCGAAACGGTTATTGTCGCGGGATATCTTTGGATGGTGATGGTAATATTCTTTATACTGCAAAATCAACACTCTATAAAATTGATTTCACAAATGGTTCCGCCATAGCAAAATGGGATCCCCTCGAAGTGGGGAAACCACTTAGAACCCATATTTCCGCAGTCCATGATACCACCGATGGCTATATATATTTTGCACCATATGCTCAAAACGAACAATTGAATGTTCTTGATGAGGATCTGAATTTTGTAGCTGCGGCTTTAAACATGACGCCAACCTTACAAAACGCGATCCAGGTCAGAACAAAAAGCAATGGAATAACACAACTGTTCTCTGCCACTCACAGCAATGGCGAGGGTATATTTGTTTATGAATCCTCCGATCCGGCAACTCAAGCTTTTACGCTTGTTGATACGATCGGGAATTACTCAGAAGAAACCGACACAAATATAATTACCTATATTTCGTGGGCAACGTCCTTGGATTGGATCGATAAGGAAGAAGGAGTTTTACTTTTCGCTAATCATAACAAAGCCCTGACCACAGTAAATTCAGGTAATATTCCCGCTTCTTCACACGCTGCCCGCTGGGTAGCAATTGATGTTGATACGGATGAAATACTTTATATGTTTGGTGCACCCTGGTATGATATTGTCAGCGGTGATGCTGTCGCAAAAGAAGTGACTCCTTTTGTACCTGAATCATATCTCCAAAATCAAGTGATGGTAATGCAGGGGTCCGGTGCCGTTATCCTTCATGATGGTGAAAATTATGAATTCATATTGACAGACATGGGATTGAATTGTGTGCAACGCGCATCGTTTTCTACAGCTGTCTCAGAAGACTTGTTTATTCCATATGATTTAAATTTGGAACAAAATTATCCCAATCCATTTAATCCTATGACAACGATACACTTTACTCTTGAACGGGGTGAGAATATTATTCTTGATGTTCATGATCTGACCGGACGACGGGTTAAGCGGGTGTTTTCAGGTTATCTGGAGGCGGGAGTGCACAATATGGTACTTGATGCGTCAGAGATGGCCTCAGGTACCTATATTTACACCTTACATACACGCGTCATGTCAATAAGCAGAAAAATGACGATTCTGAAATAAGGAATTAAGCCCACAATGAATAAATATGATCTTGCTGTTATTGGATCCGGTCCCGGGGGATATGTTGCTGCCATTCGTGCAGCTCAGCGCGGTCTGAAGACCGTTATTATAGAAAAAGAACATATTGGTGGTATATGTCTCAATTGGGGCTGTATTCCCACAAAAGCCATTATTCGTTCCGTGAATGTTTTACGTGATATCACTTCAGCTGAAGAATTCGGGATCGACGTTCAGGGATATCAGACAAATATGTCAAAGATCATTACCCGTTCACGAGATGTCGCTGACCGTTTAACAAAAGGCATTGCATTTTTACTAAAGAAGCACGACGTTACCATTATTGAGGGTTATGCCAGGCTTGAAGGAAGTTCTGAAATATCAATTGAAAAAAGTGATGGCAGTGTTGAAAGCATTGAAGCGACACATATTATTATCGCCAGCGGTTCAAGGTCAAAAGCTCTGCCCCATATACCCATTGACGGTAAAGATGTGATCAGCAGTCGTGAGGCCTTGGAATTAGATAAGCTTCCTGCTTCAATGGCTGTAATGGGTGCAGGTGCAATAGGCATTGAGTTCGCCTATATTTATAAACATTTGGGAGTTGATGTAACTATCATAGAAGCCTTGGACTCACTGCTTCCTAATGAGGATATCGAAATTTCAAAAGAATTGCACAAGCAATTCAAAAAACAAAAGATCAAGGCTCTGATCTCGACCAAAGTCATGAAAATGGAGAAAAGCAGCGAAGGTATTACACTTAGTCTGGAAGGACCTAAAGGCGAGAGCGAATTAAAGGTGGACATGTTACTTTCTGCTGTGGGTGTCATGCCGAATTCAGAAGATCTTGGACTTAAAAAATCGGGCGTGATAAGCGAAAGAGGGTTCATCTTAATAAATGAGAATCAGGAAACAAACGTAAAGGGTGTTTATGCTATCGGAGATGTTGCCGGAACACCATGCCTGGCACATAAAGCAAGCAAAGAAGCATTGATCGCTGTAGATCACATTCAGGGTAAAGAAGTGAAAGCCCTAAATAAGAAATATATCCCCGGATGTACTTATTGTGAGCCACAGGTGGCATCTGTCGGATTGCGTGAGCAAGATGCGCTTAATGCTGATATAGCCTATGAAATATCAAAGGTGCATTATCGGGCAATCGGTAAAGCGGTTGCGACCGGGCATCTTGACGGATTTATGAAATTTGTCATCGATGCTAAAACAAAAACAATTTTGGGAGCACATTGCATTGGTGCCGAAGCCACTGAATTAATTGCGGAATTGACCTTAGCTGTTACCCGGGGTATGTCGGTGCACGAATTGGCTGAAACCATTCATGCGCATCCAACCCTCTCGGAATTGGTTATGGAGACAGCTGAGAACGCATTGGGTGAGGCAATTCATGTCTGATAAACAATACTTATTATCTTTCTATGTTCCTGAGGAGGATCTCGAAACGGTTCTGGAAGCCGTTTTTTCTGCCGGTGCCGGGAAATATAATGATTATGACAGATGTGCCTGGACAACTGCGGGTGCCGGACGTTTCCGTCCTTTGGAAAATAGTAATCCTTATATTGGCAGACAAAATGAAGATACAAAAGTAAGCGAGATAAAGGTGGAATGTATTGTTACAGCTGAAAATCTTTCCTCGGTAAAAGAAGCTTTATTGAGGTCTCATCCTTATGAGGAACCAGCTTATCATACTATTGTGATAAATGTCATATAAAATGAATTTTATTGTAAGCAGTTGCGATATTGGTTATATTTAACGATACACTAAAAGTGGAGAAAATGGGAAAAATAGTTGTCATAGCAAATCAAAAGGGGGGAGTGGGTAAGACCACGACTGCCATTAACTTGGCTTCATCATTGGCTGTGATGGAAAAAAGAATTCTTATTGTTGATATTGATCCACAGGCAAATGCTTCTTCAGGTTTAGGTTTGGATATAATAAATATTGATAAGACGATCTATGATGTCCTGCTTGAAGTGATCCCATATAAAGAAGCTATTCAAAAGACCTTTTTAGAATATCTTGATATTCTTCCCGCCAGTCAGGACCTTGTAGGTGCAGAAATTGAAATGGTCAATATGATGTCCCGTGAAACTCGCTTGCGTAAAGTTTTGAAAAATGCTAAAAAAGAATATGATTTTATATTTATAGATTGTCCGCCGTCATTGAATCTTCTAACGGTAAACAGCTTTACTGCGGGTGATTCTGTCCTGATCCCCATTCAATGCGAGTACTTTGCTTTGGAAGGGTTGACCCAATTGTTAAATACGATCCGCCTTATTCAAAAGAATTTAAATCCTCAGCTTGATCTGGAGGGCATTATTCTTACGATGTACGATTCTCGCCTTAATCTAAGCAAGATGGTTGAAGAAGAGGTACGAAAGTATTTTGGCGATAAAGTATATCAAACCATCATTTCCCGTAATGTAAGGCTTGGTGAAGCACCGAGCTACGGACAGCCAATTATTTCATTTGACATTCATTCATCGGGTGCCATGAACTACATGAAATTGGCCGAGGAGTTTATCAATGCCCAAAAGTAAAGCACTTGGTCGCGGATTGGAAGTCCTTATTCCAACATTTCAAACCGGGGATAGGGAAGCTCAAGACAGCCCGGTTAAAGAGATCAGTATTCATGATATCAAACCCAATCCCTATCAACCGAGAAGAAAATTTGCTCCGGAAGAACTCAAAGAACTCGCTCAATCCATCAGCGAAAGAGGACTGATCTCTCCAATAACGGTGACCGAAAAAGGAAATGATTATATTTTGGTTGCCGGTGAACGACGCTTGCGCGCATGCAAACAACTCGGTTTTAAAACCATTCCAACATATTTCCGTACTGTGGATACTGATGAGGAATTGATGGAATTGGCGCTAATAGAAAATGTTCAGCGTGAAAATCTTAATCCCATTGAAGAAGCAATGGCATATCGGGCGCTCATAGAACGCTATGGTTTATCTCAGGAAACCGTTTCTGAACGTATTGGTAAAAAACGCAGTACCATTGCAAATAGTCTGCGTTTACTAAAACTTCCTCAGGAGATCAGAGAAAGTCTGATCCAAAATGAGATCAGTTCAGGTCATGCCCGTGCTATTCTTGCTGCTGAAAATTCTCCTGCGATGATCAGAATATGGCAACAGGTTGTCAATAGAGGTTTAAGTGTTCGCGAAGCGGAAAAACTGACTCGTAAAAGCAGTGATGAAGGTTCAATGAGTGCTAAATCAGTACTTCCCGTTAAAAAGGATCCTGCAGTATTGAAGCTTGAAAGTTCTCTGCAGCAATCTTTGGGCACAAAAGTTCGAATCAAACACCGTAAACCAGGTGGTACCATAGAGGTCACATATTATTCCGCAGAGGACCTGGAGCGTATCCTGGATATCGTGGAATCCGGAACTCATGAAAACAGATAAAGTTACATTTATCTATGTTCCCCGAAAAGAGGGTGAACAAAAAACGCTTACCCTTCATCATCGTATATATACGCTCATAAAGACCGTTCTTTTCATTTGCTTATTAATTTTGATCGTATCATATGCGATCCTGATCCCCCGTGCAAATAAATATACCGACTATAAAGATAAGATCAATACCTATAAATCTCAGGAGACGCAATTGCGTCAATTGCTGGAAGATGTAAACGAAATGACGCAATTCAATACCTATATGCGCGAATTGCTTGGATTGGAATTGACGTCCGGATCATCAAGTGATTATTCAGCTTTGATCGAAGCCGGCAGTGAATCAAATGATAAGCAATTCTTGTCCGGACGACCCGAATTAGCTCCTGTAAATGGATTGATAACAAGGAAATTTAATAGCGGTCCACGCAAACATTATGGAATAGATATTGGAGGAAAAATGGGCGACCCCGTTCTTGCTTCAGCGGCCGGAATGGTCGTGTTTGCGGGCTGGACACCGGAATTGGGAAATATGGTTGTCATTTCACATGCTGATGACTATATTACCGTTTACGGTCATAACGACCGCTTGAATGTTCAGGAACGCCAGAGGGTAAAGAAAGGCGAGCTCATCGCTTTATTGGGTAAAACGGGCTATAGTATGGGGCCCCATCTGCATTTTGAAGTATGGCATCATGGCCTTGCTTTAGACCCCCAAACGGTCATTCCCGAGTACAAGAACAAAAATTGAGGACATTATCATGCAAACTAAAGAAAAACCAACCTACACCATTATTGGAACAACAACTGTCATCGACGGACCTGTTCATGTTAACGGAGATATTATTATTGGTGGTACCATCAAAAATAATATTGATGCAAAAGGTATTGTACGCATTCCCGAGGGCGGACTGGTCGACGGAAACATCCGCGCTAAAGAAGTTCATTTGAATGGCCGGGTAACAAAAGGTATCTATGCAGACGAAAAAATTGTCCTGGGCATTAAATCTGAATTTTCCGGTGAACTTGTAACTAAAAAACTGGTCGTTGAAGAAGGCGCCCAGATATCCGGCAAAATGCAGGTAACCGAGAAAAAAGCAAATAAAATCATAGAATCAGTAAATGAATCAGAATAGGAGTTAGAATGAACGTCAAACTTGACAGCCTGATAGAAAAAATTAAAGCTGATGGGGTTGATGCAGCGAAAAAGCAAGCGGAAGAGATTATTGCCGCCACTAATAAAAACGCTGACGAGATCATTAAAAAAGCGAAAGATAAAGCTGCTCAGTACGAGAAAAATGCTGAATCTGAAGCAAAATCATATCAGAAAAATGCCGAGATCGCTATCCAGCAGGCTGCACGCGATACCGTTCTTGTATTAAAAGAAAAGATCACAGCTATTCTGGAACAAGCATTACTTATGGATATTGATAAAACCATGGATAAGGATTTTCTAAAAGATCTCATCGTTAAGGTTGCAGGCGTATGGGCAAAAGACGGTGATATTGAAATTCTAGTAAATGGTGTTGATGTTGATAAACTTATGGCAGAATTGAAAAGCGCCTTGGGAAACAACGTGAAGAGCACAATAGAGGTAAAATTGGATAGGAAAATCAGCAATGGATTCCGCATTGGTAAGAAAGGGGAGAACCTCTTTTACGATTTTACCGATGAAAGTATTCTTGAAGCTCTTCGGATCTTTTTGAATCCGAAATTGGCAGAGATCCTTAAGTAACGAGTTATCATCAATGGATAAATACATATATTTTGCGGCTGAAATGCCCGGATTAAAGTGGGGCTCAGAGCAATTGATGTCAGAAGAGGATTTTTTGGAAGAAGCCGAAAAATGGATGACATCAACTGACTATGCCAGCTTATCCGAAACTTTAGCAAATCGTTATAAAGCGGAGAATATGTCCGGCATGTATAACGATTTTCTTATTTTTGAGAACGAATTAAGAACCGAGCTGGCGGAATATCGTCGTGCCGCCAAGGAAGGCTATGAATATAAATTTCTTCACCTCCCCGTACAGTTGATCAAAGACGGAAATCCTCTTGATATAGAATTGAAACTTATGAAATATCGTTGGGATTGGTTGGAAGAACGTGAGTTCGGCCATTATTCCGATCTTGATTTTTTTGTTCTTTATTACCTTAAATTGCAATTGCTGCAACGGGTAGCGAGCTTCAAGCGGGAGCTTGGCGAGGAAGCCTTCGAGAATTTGATAAAACAAAACTTAGAAAATACAGATGAAGCATCTTCATGATGTCTTCAAGAGAAAATGGAGTTCAAATGGCCGATAAAAAAATAGGACATATCACAGCGATCAACGGTAATATGATCGAAGTTGCATTTAAGGATAGCGTTATCCAAAATGAAGTTGGATATGTGCTTATTAAAGATGAACGATTAAAATCAGAAGTGATCAAGATAGCGAACAATACTGCTTATTTACAGGTTTATGAGATCACAAAAGGCTTGAAAGTCGGTGATGAGGTCGAATTTACCGGTGAATTGCTTTCTGTGAAACTGGGACCCGGTATTCTTTCTCAGGTGTATGACGGATTGCAGAATCCTTTACCCGCATTGGCTGAAGCACATGGCTTTTTCCTTCCGCGTGGTGTGGTTCTTGATCCTATTGATACAAAGAAGAAATGGCATTTTACACCCACTGCCAAAACAGGGGATACGGTTTATAAAGGATCACCTTTGGGCTCAGTACCCGAAGGTATTTTTAAACATAAGATCATGATCCCCTTCGATCTTGAAGGTGAATATAATGTCGTATCTGTTGCCAAAGAAGGTGATTACGATTTAGAAGAGACCATTGGTGTTATTAAGGATACCAAAGGTGTAGAGATCAAAGTGACAATGTCTTTTGAATGGCCCGTCAAGATCCCTATTAGAGCTTATACACAAAAGAAAGTTCCAACTGAACCGATGGTAACCAAAGTTCGCATCATTGATACATTTTTCCCCGTTAGTAAGGGTGGAACCTATTGTATTCCCGGTCCATTCGGTGCAGGTAAAACTGTGCTTCAACAGCTGACCTCCCGTTATGCCGATGTGGACATTGTGATCCTTGCCGCTTGTGGTGAGCGCGCCGGGGAGGTGGTGGAAACACTACGTGAATTTCCCGAGTTGAATGACCCGAAAACAGGGCGTTCATTAATGGAACGAACCATTATTATTTGTAATACCTCATCCATGCCGGTTGCGGCGCGTGAAGCATCGGTTTATACCGCCACGACATTGGGCGAATACTATCGCCAAATGGGCTTGGATGTACTTGTTTTAGCCGACTCAACATCCCGTTGGGCACAAGCCATGCGCGAACTTTCCGGTCGTCTTGAAGAGATTCCCGGTGAAGAAGCTTTTCCGGCTTATCTTGAGTCACGGATCGCTGAATTTTATGAACGTGCCGGTTATGTTGAACTTCCGGATGGTTCTCATGGATCAATGACCATTGGTGGTACGGTCTCTCCTGCCGGAGGTAACTTTGAAGAACCTGTGACCCAGGCAACATTAAAAGTGGTGGGAGCTTTTCACGGTCTTTCAAGAGCCCGTTCCGATGCCCGTAAATTTCCCGCTATTGACCCGATTGACTCCTGGACAAAATATAAAGGTATTATTTCTGCCGAAAAGGTTCAGGGAGCTCATAAGGTCCTGCGCCGTGGAGATGAAGTCCATCAGATGATGATGGTTGTCGGTGAAGAAGGAACATCACTGGATGATTTTATTTTCTACTTGAAAGGTGAATACCTTGATTTTGTTTACTTACAACAGAATGGTTATGATGCCGTTGATGCTGTCAGTGATCCGGAACGTCAGGAATATGTGTTTACTAAGATCTATAATATTCTGTACGCGGAATTTCAGTTTGAAGCCAAACCCGAAGCCCGTCAGTTCTTCAATGAGTTGCGTCAGTTGACACTTGATTGGAACTACATTAAAATGGGAACGGATGAATTTGTTGCTCAGGAAAAGAAGATCGATGCACTTATTCAGGGTAAGACGAAAGCGTAAAAGGAGCTGTAAATAAATGAAAAAAGTATATAATAAAATATTGAGCATTGTCGGAAACGTGATATCAGTTAACGCCCAAGGCGTTAGCAATGAAGAATTGGCAGAGGTAAAGACACGGCGCGGAACATCCCTTGCAAAGGTCATTAAGATCGATAAAGATCTTGTGTCCTTGCAGGTGTTTGCAGGTAGTCGTGGTATTTCTACCGATGATGAAGTCCGCTTTCTTGGTTCTCCCATGCAAGTTTCTTTTTCCGATAATATGCTTGGTCGAATTTTTAATGGAAGCGGCGATCCCCGTGATAACGGTCCGGCTTTAAGTGAAAACCTGATTGAAATTGGAGGTCCGTCTGTGAATCCTTCAAAACGAATTATTCCAAATCGGATGATCCGTACCAATATCCCCATGATCGATTTGTTCAATTCTTTGGTTGTTTCACAAAAGTTGCCGATCTTTTCGGTTTCAGGTGAACCTTACAATGAGCTGTTGGCGCGTATTGCTCTGCAGGCAGAAGTTGATATGATTATTTTAGGCGGAATTGGCCTGAAATTTGATGAATACATGTATTTTCGTGATGAATTAGAAAAAGGCGGCGCATTAAGCCGTTCGATCTTCTTTATGCACACAGCGTCGGATCCGGTTGTTGAAGGCCTTATGGTCCCTGACCTTTGTCTTGCTGTTGCTGAACAGTTCGCCCTGAAAGGGAAAGATGTTCTTGTGCTGCTGACAGATATGACCAACTTTGCGGATGCCATGAAAGAGATCGCAATTACCATGGAACAGGTTCCTTCGAACCGCGGTTATCCGGGCGATCTTTATTCTCAATTGGCTTCCCGCTATGAGAAAGCTGTAGATTTCGAAGGTGCCGGTTCAGTCACAATTCTGGCTGCAACCACCATGCCGGGTGATGATGTGACTCATCCCGTTCCCGATAATACCGGTTATATTACAGAAGGTCAGTTCTACTTGCGTAACGGACGTATTGAGCCCTTTGGTTCACTTTCTCGTCTAAAACAACAGGTTAACAAAGATACACGCGATGATCACCGTGCCATTATGGACGGTATGATCCAGCTTTATGCTCAGTACCTCGAAACGGAAGAAAAACGCTCTATGGGTTTCCGTATGAGTGATTGGGACAATAAATTACTGAAATATGGCGGTTTTTTTGAAAAAGAAATGATGGATCTGTCCGTGAATATTTCTCTTGAAGATGCATTGGACAGCGGCTGGAAAATTTTGGCTGAATGCTTTAATCCCGATGAAACGGGTTTCCGTTCAGGTTTGGTAGAAAAATATTGGCCGACTGAAAAGTTAAAGTCTACCGAGAAGAGTAAAACCGAAAAAACGGTAGAAGATCCCAAACCGGAAAGTTCTCTTGAAAAAGAAGAAAAAGAAGAAAAAAAGGTTAAAAAAGAGAGTTTAAAACCTAAAAAATAAATTTGGTGAACGACCCCGGGTCGATATTGCCGTTATTTGGGAACAGATAAGGTAGAAATGGCAAAAATAAAGCTGACAAAGAATGAATTAAAAAAGCAAAAAGATGCGTTAAAACGATATACGCGTTATCTGCCGACGCTGGAGTTAAAAAAACAACAACTTCAGGCAGAGATCCGGCGAGTTAATGACGAGATCCGGAAATCACAAGCAAAATTGGATGCCCTGAGAAAACAATTAAACGCTTGGATCGCTGTGTTTGCAGAAGATGTGGATGTTGCCTCTTTACTTGAGCTAAAAGAAGTTGTTACGGAAACCGGAAATATTGCCGGTATCAATATTTCGCTTTTTAAGAAACTCGAGTTTGAAGAAAAAAGTTATGATTTGATGGATTACCCACTTTGGGTGGATTCGGGTGTAGTGGCTGCAAAGGATACGATCGCATACGAGAAAGAGTTGGATATTCTGAGAGAACAGGAAGCACTCATTCAGAAAGAATTGCGTACGACCGTTCAACGTATCAATCTCTTTGATAAAGTCATGATCCCCCGCTCAAAAGAAAATATTCGGAAGATCCGGATCTTCATGGGTGATCAGGAAACTGCGGCTGTGGTTCGCGGTAAAATATCGAAATCAAAGATCGAAAAGAAAAAAATGGAACAAAGCGCATAAGCGTTATGAGGCTATAGATGATAGAAAAGATGTCAAAAATTACCCTGCTTGTGGATGAAGGAAGCGCAAAATCTGCGTTAAAGTCACTCCGCAAACTGGGTGTTTTGCATGTGAAACCCATTCTGAATCCACCTTCAAGCGATATGTCGGAGATCGAAACCCGACTTGAAGAAACTAAACGAGTTTTATTTTTGTTTGGTGAACCCGATGATCCAAAGCAAAAAGCTTCAGGAAGTGCTGTTAAGATCGTTGATGAAATTCTTAAAGTGAGCCGGTCTCGCTCAGAATTGGAAAGGGAATTGTTAAGTCTGAAAGAAGCTGATCGTTGGTATGACGATTGGACAAAGATCTCTCTCGATGATAAGTCATCACTGGAGAAAGACGGATTCTATATTAAACTATATCAATTATCACATGCTGCTTGGGCAAGTGAAAAAGAGAAAGAAAATCTCTTTGCCCTATCGGAAAATAAAGAAAGTATCAAGGTTGCATTGGTAAGTCGTGATCCCGAAGAAACATTGGATCACCGCTCGGTCAGTGTTCCCGATATTTCCAGTAAAGCTGTTCAGTCAAGAATTAAAGAGATCGAAAAAGAACTGATCAAAATAGAGAAAACCGTTGAAGGACATCGCTGTCACATTGAATTGATCAGGACATACGACAATAAATTGAAGAAAGATCATCAATTTTCAAAGGTCCAGAATGGATTGGGTGTTCAAGAAAATATTGCATATTTGCAAGGTTATGTTCCCAGCGAAGAAGCCGAAACAATTGAAAAAGCAGCTGAAAAGAATGGCTGGGGTTTTGTAGAAGAAGAGCCTGAACTGACAGATAATCCACCCACAAAGTTAAAAAATGCAAAATGGATCAAGATCATTGAACCTGTCTTTGATTTTCTTGGAACCACACCGGGCTATCGTGAAAAAGATATTTCAATGTATTTTCTGATCTTCTTTGCCATTTTTGTTGCCATGATCATTGGCGATGCCGGTTATGGATCGATCTTTTTTCTGGTATCGATCTTTGTTACCATCAAGTTAAAGAGAGGCGGCGATAAATTGCCGGGGGCTATCGTGCTCTTGTATGTATTGAGTTTATCTACGATTGCCTGGGGTGCTGTGACGGGTACTTGGTTTGGCTCGGTAGAGATCGCCAATATTCCTTTCTTTAAGTCACTGATTATTCCTGAAATAACATCATTCCCTGAATTATTTCCCGATTCGACAGTGAACCCTAAGGATAGGGTTCAACTGATCTGTTTTATTCTGGCGATTACACAGCTCGGTTTGGCAAGTATTTTGAATTTCATTGATAATTTGCCTAAATTAAAAGCATTTGAGCATCTCGGCTGGTTTGCGCTGACGGCAGGAGCTTTTACGCTGGTACTGAATCTGGTTCTCCGTATGCCCCTGCCTTCATTTACTGTTCCTCTAATGGCAGGTGGTTTTGGTGTTATCGTGATATTCGGAGCACAGGAAAAAGGAAAAAATTTCTTTAAGGGTGTTCTTGGTGGTTTAGGAGGTGCATTTAATACTTTCTTGGATGCTATTTCATCCTTCTCGAATATTATTTCCTATATTCGTTTGTTTGCGGTTGGAATGGCCACAGTGGCGATCGCTTCAAGCTTTAATAGCATTGCCGCACCCATGATGCATGGACCCGCGATCATTGGGGGTATTATTGTTTTGTTTATTGGACATAGTTTAAATATAGTTATGGGACTTTTATCAGTGATGGTACATGGTATTCGTTTAAACTTGCTGGAGTTCAGCGGGCAATTGGGATTAGAATGGACGGGTTATAAATATGAGCCGTTCAATGAAAATAAATAATCAAGAAATTATAATAAAATTAAAGGAGACACTATAATGGATCTAGGAATGTTTGGAGCAGCGGCAGCTTTAGGATTTGCTGCATTAGGTTCTGCAATGGGAACCGGTATAGCATCACAAGCTGCTATCGGTGGATGGAAAAAATGCTTTCAAAATGATAAACCCGCACCTTTCTTATTGGTGGCTTTTGCCGGTGTTGCGTTAACACAGACCATTTACGGGTTTTTGTTAATGACCTTCATCCTCGGCAGTGATAAAGATCCTTTGGGTCTTTTGGCGGCCGGTATTTTCGGTGGTTTGGCTATGGGACTTTCAGCCTTGATGCAGGGTAAAGCCGCTGCACGTGCTGCCGATGCTTTGGCAGAAACCGGTAAAGGTACTGCAAACTACTTTATGGTGATCGGTATTGTTGAAACAGTAGCACTGTTTGTTATGGTGTTCTTGCTTCTCATGCTTTAAGATGAGTAAGACGTAAATCGCGAGTTCCTTCTACTCCGCTAGCTGGCGGATACGAAGGGCAGGCATGAATCGTAAGACCTAGGACGTTTTTTATATTAAAGCCTCATTCCGAATTTCGGGAATGGGGTTTTTTTATTAGTATTGATTTTTTAAGCGGGATTAATTTAAAAAATATTTGAAACTTCAACTAAAGTTGTAAATTATCATGTACAGGGATTAATCATATTCTTAAGGAAGAAAATGAAAAAAAGAATTGATATTTTAGTTTTGCTGACGCTCGTTAGCTCATTTGTATTTGCAGAAAATTATAAACTTGTTAAGCATTATCAGATTGGTCCGGGTACGTATTATTCATATTATGAAGTGCCTACTCGTCCCTGGACTATTCATGTAACCGAGATCGATCTAAGCAATCCATATCTAAAGATTGAAACAGTAAAGGCTCAAGATAAGTTGCATGGTTTTGAAGGTGTATCAAGTATGAGTAAAAGAAATGATACAGAGGGTCACCGAGTGGTTATGGCAACCAATGGAGATTTTTATAATACCTCGACTGGTGAACCAAGTAATAATCAGGTCTCCAATGGTGAATTTGTAAAAGGATATTCTACTTGGGGCACAGCGTTTACTTATAGTGAGGGCGGTATTCCAGATATCTGTAACGTACAATTTTCGGGTAAAGTTATTTCAAAAAATGGTAGCGGTCATGATGTTCTTTATCCTCTTAAAGCAGTGAATAGGCCAAGATCATCGGACGATTTGTTGATCTATAATAATTTCTACGGTACAAGCACCGGTACAAGTGCAAGTGGCTTTGAATGTCTTGCAACTGCAATTAGCGATTGGCTTGTAAATGATACGGTTGTTGCGGTTATTGAAACGTGCGATAGTACGGCGAATAGATCCATTCCCGAGGGTAAATTCGTACTTTCAGGTCAAGGGGGTGCAAAAGATTTCTTGCAACAAAATTGTACACCCGGTGATACAATTAGAATTTTACAACAAATTGCAGATTCGCCTAAACGATTGACTCAGTTAGTAGGTGGTGGAGCTTGGTTCCTTAAAAATGGAGTGGATATGATTTCACCTACAGATATAGTTCGACATCCTAGAACCGGTATAGGTTTTTCGGCTGATTCAACAAAATTATTTTTGATGGTTGTGGATGGTCGTTCAATGCAGAGTATTGGAATGGATTATCACCAAATGGGCGATTTCTTAGCCTTTATGGGTGCAGCTCATGGTTTGAATCTTGATGGTGGTGGTTCATCCTCTATGGTTGTTAGAAACAGTATAATGAATACTCCATCAGATGGTGATGAAAGATCAGTTTCAAATTCTGTTCTTTGCATTTCAAGTGCTCCCAATGGGACATTTACTCACTTACAAGCAGCTCAAGATAGCATTGCTGTTTATAAAAATACAAGTGTAAATCTTGAATTTAGTGGTTGGGACGAGTATTACAATCCCACAGGAAACCTGGATTGGAGTCAATTAATCATTAATTATGATAATACTTTTGGAACCTTTGATTCCAATGTATTTACGGCTCTGGAAAAAAATGGGAATACATATGTAAAGACAGAATATAACGGAGAAGCTGATTCTGTTCTTATTCATATTATAGAATTGACGGACCTGTCAGCTTATCCGGATACTTTAACAATTGATTCCGTAAACAGTATTGAATATGTCGTAAGTGCAAGGAATGAAGCCGGAAGTTCAGGAATTTACAAAAATGATCTATTTAAATTCACTGTTCTTGATCCCACTATTGCCGAGATCACTGAAGAAGGTGTGATCATTGGAAAAGAAAATGGTGAAACGGATGTAATTGTCGCTTATGGTGAAGAAAGAGATACAGCTCATGTTTTTATACAAATTGGCTCGGGTGAAGTTGTAGTTGATGAAATAGAAAGTACCGATGACTGGACAATTAGTGGTGATTCATATATTAATATGAGTGAAACAGGACTGGAACTTGCGGACAGAGTAACAGCTACCGGAACGAAAACCTTTCAGATCGATTACGCTCGAACCGGAGATGAAGATGGAAATATTTATCTTAAAACAGCACCCATTGATCTATATGGCGTTCCTTCTGACATTCTTGTCGATGTGTTAGCCGACAGCAATAAGAATTGGATCTATGCTCTTCTTGAAGATGCTAGAGGTGTGGAATATAGTGTTAAATCTTCATCTTCACTCAGATATAACGATGAGTATAGAACACAATATCTTGATATGGGAAACATGTTACCTTCTGATGGAGAACAGTTATATCCGATGAAGCTTACAGGTATTCGCTTAAGAATTGACGATAAAGCGACCACGGGTTCTATGTATGTCGATCGCATTCGTGTGATCTACCCGACCTGGACATCAGTGGAAGATAATCCTTCTATCATAATACCATCCGGATATAAACTGTACCAAAATTATCCTAATCCTTTCAATCCCAATACGACCATTTCATATGATATCCCCGGCACCGCACATGTCAGTGCAGCTGTTTACGATCTTCTCGGTAATAAAGTTATAAGCCTCTTTGACGGCTATCAGGAAGCCGGATCTTACACTTTGAACTTTTCTGCGGATCAGCTAACATCGGGTGTATATTTTTATCGTTTACAGGCAGGGAATTGGGTAGATACAAAGAAAATGTTGTTGATGAAGTAGATAAATTATTTTATAAATAATATTAATAGCCTTGGATTAAACCTCAAGGCTTTTTTATTGATTAATCTAAAAAGCTGCTTTTAACTTGAATTAAAAAATTATGTAAATCATATCTAAAATGTATTTGAAAAATTGAGTAATATTGTAAATTACGATGTATTTGACTTAATCATATTGGAAAGGGAAAAAATGAAAAGAAAAGTAATTGTTTTAGGATTATTAACAATCGCTAGTTTATTCGCTGTTCCGAGTGATTATAAAAAGATCATGTCTTATCAAATTGGTCCGGGAACCGTCTATTCATATTATGAAGGCACATCTCGTACATGGGCTATTCATCTAACAGAAATAGATCTAACAAATCCATATATAAAGCTTGAATCTGTCATTGGCCAAGATAATATTACCGGATCGGAACGGACATCTAGTATGAGTTCCCGCTCTGATCGTGCCGGACATCGTTCAGTATGTGCAATCAATGGTGATTTCTTTTCAGGATCTGGTCAACCTATCAATAACCAAGTTATTAATGGTGAGTTTGTGCAAGGTTTTACTTATTATCGTTCTGCTTTTACTTACAGTAATAACGGAATACCCGGGATAACTATTCCTCAATTTTCAGGTGCAGTGATATCAAAAGATTCAATCGACTTGGATATTTCCTATCCTATTAATGTTGTTAACAATATTCGATATACAGATTATTTGGTGATATATAATGATTATTATGGCTCTACTACTAGTGCTAATGAATTTGGTTATGAATGTTTAGCTTCAGCTATAAGTGATTGGGTTGTAAACGATACTGTTCTTGCCGTTATTGAAGCAGCTGAATGGGGTGTGGGACACATGGCTATTCCTGATGGGAAATTTGTGCTTTCAGGTCATGGTAACGGAAAAATATTTTTGCAAGAAAATTGCGCTATTGGTGATACGGTAAAGATTGTTCAGAGCCTTGCAAATGCAGCAGAAAAAATCACTCAATTAGTGGGTGGTGGTCCATGGATATTGAAAAATGGTGTAGATGTAACTGCCACTAATACTGAAGGGATAACAGCTGGTTTTTATGCAGTAAGGCACCCCAGAACAGGTGTAGGCTATTCTGCAGATTCAACAAAAGCATATTTTATGGTTGTTGATGGGCGTCAGTCAGGTCTTAGTGTAGGTATGACTTGTCATGAAATGAGTGACTTTTTTAAAACTGTTGGTGCAGAACATGCCATCAATCTAGATGGTGGTGGTTCCTCAGCTTTTGTAGTTAGAAATAGTGTTAAGAATTCACCTTCAGATGGAAGTGAAAGAAATGTTGCCAATGCATTATTATGTATTTCTTCAGCACCTAACGGTAGCTTTGTACATCTGCAAAAAAGTCAAGATAGTATAGCTGTTTATAAAAATAAGAGTATGAATCTTGCTTTCAGTGGTTGGGATGAATATTATAATCCAATAGGAATTCCAGATTGGAACGATCTAAGTGTAAGCTATGATCATACTCTTGGAAGCTTTGATTCGAATGTATTTACAGCTTTTGAAAAAAATGGAGATACATACGTAAAAGCTGACTATAACGGAGAAGCTGATTCTATTCTAGTTCATATTATAGAATTAACAAATTTGTCAGTTTATCCGGATACATTAACATTGGATTCAGTCCAAAGTGTTGAATATGCTGTAACCGCTACAACCGAAGGCGGTGGTTCAAAAGTTTTCGATAATGCTTTGTTTGAATTTACCGTTCTTGATCCATCTGTTGCCGAGATATCTGTAGATGGTGAGATCATTGGAAAAGAAAATGGTGAAACGGATGTAATTGTTACCTATGGCGATCAAAAAGATACAGTCCACGTTTTTATTCAAATTGGTTCGGGTGAAGTTGTAGTCGATGAAATAGAAAGTACCGATGACTGGATCATTAGCGGTGATTCCTATATCAATA
>CAYNBL010000040.1:0-18791 GCA_964395205.1 uncultured bacterium
ACTTGCATGTGTTAAGCACGCCGCCAGCGTTCATCCTGAGCCAGGATCAAACTCTTCATTGTATTTATATTACTATATTATATTTAATCAATCTCGACAAACTACTTTGTCAAGCTGAACTCTCATGAATCACGCATAACATACACCCTGATTTTCAAATAACCGTTGTCAGTTTTTTTTCACCGACAGCTTCGAATAATACTTTAAACGGATTTCAATGTCAAGCGATTTGTCATCTATTTTCCACTTTATCCGTTGCTAAGTCATTTTTAAAAAGCCGTGAATAGTAACTTGTTTAAGCATGAAAGTCAAGTGTTTTATCACCCATTATTTTCTTGCTCCGTAACAAAAGTCATATTCAAAAAGCCGTGAATAATAAATCCTTTCAACATGAATGTCAACATATTTCCATTCTTTTTTTTGCCTTTTTTTCGCAAGGGTTATAACCGCTTATAATTGAGTATTTTATGGAAATGGAAAAAGTAGATTTATAGTTAAAACAGGGCTATTTTGTACCTTGTTTTACTGTTTTATTTGCTTAATATTGTTCGGTATAATCTTAAGACTTGATTTAAAATATTTTGAATGTTTTAATTTATATTATTTAATATGATTTTTATGTGCTCAAAAACATTTTCAGGACTTACCGATCGCATACATTCTTTGCATAATCGCCAATCTGTTCGACGATGATTACACTCTTTCTCGGGAATAATAAAGTAACCGTTCGGACCATACGGTTTCGTCAATTCGGGATCCTGAGAACCGAATATTGCCAAAGAGGGTGTTCCAAGAGCTGCCGACAGATGTACCGACATTGAATCACACCCTATCAATAAGCGTGAATCTACAATTATCTTTGCCATTTCAAGGAGAGATCCTGAAAATACTCTTATACCCTCCGGTGCTTTTTCACCCGGTGGATTTATCCAAAGAACATCATGATCATCTGCTTCTAAAATATTAATCAATTCCATCCAGTGCTCGATCGGCCACCGTCGGGCTTCATGGTTTGCTCCCGGATGTAATAATATTTGTTTTTTTTCTTTTATATCGCTGTGAAATCCTCCCAGGAGAGGAATATTTCTTTTAACGACAATATCCAAAAGAGCCAATAACTCAAATGGTCGTTCTACCTGATGCTCGCTAAAAGGATAGTCAATAACATGGGTTAGCCATTTTGCACCCCCGCTAAAATTAAATCCTGCGCAATATTTTGCTTTATAATTCTTTAATAAGCGTAAACGGCGAACATCGGCATGAAAATCAAAAACAAGATCATAGCTTCCCGCTCCAGGTAATTCTTGCGGGTATGTCAATATCCGGTCAGCCAGCTTTGTCCTCTCTGCCAGTTCCTTTACCGAAGATAGACATAAAAGGTCAAGTTCCGCATTTGGAAAACCCTCTTTAATTGCGCTCAAAGTGGGCTCAAGCATCAACACATCTCCAATACATTGGTGCTCTTGAACTAAAATTCTCTTAATATTATCTTTTGATATTGACTTATTGGCATTCCGGCTCGGTTTAAAATTTCCGCTTAACCGATTATAAAAACGGACTACCGCAAGTTTCTTTGGGTTTAATATTTGTTGACCTTTTATGTTCATTTCAAACCTATCCCGGCATAATAGTTATATAAACTGTTACCTACGGATGCTATATCATGATACTTTTTAACCCATTCAGCGCCTTCTTGTCCCTTATTCTTTCTGTGACCGGGATCAGAAACAAGTCTTAACAAGTTATCATAGAGATTTGATCTGTTCACATTTACAAAAGGATGATCCGGAATAAACTTGCAATAGCTTTCATTCATCTCTGTGAGAGTACAAACACCCATTGCAAGCGATTCAACCGAATTCATTCCGTATCCCCAACCGCCGCGATCATTAATTTGATCAATAAAGATATCACTCTTCCTTTTCATTTCCATCGCTTCTTCGTGAGACTTATTTTCGATCAGTTCAAAAATAATCTTTCCCTCTTGCTCCAATTTCCGGCAAATGGGAATAATATCATGACTTCCTTTATAATAACGATTTGTTGGAGCATGTGTTACCAAAGGAATATTTCTTTTGGTATCAATCTTAGGATATCTCTTTTGAAAAGCATCCACATCAAAAGGAAGAAATATATAATGGATATCGGGATGTTTTTCAAGTAAGTCAAGCTCGTTAGTTAGGTTGAGATCGCTTATCTCATCTAAGGAGGGTAGAACCCCCCTGCTACGGAGATCTTCCCCGTGGTAGTGGCAAATCACCTTTACACCACGTTTTTTCAACTCCTTTGCGAAGCGGGCATCTTTGTAGAAGTCCATTCCAGACTCAAAATGTACGACATCATTATTATACAGGTCATATTCTTTGATAGCCGCTTGAATACGTTTATGCCATTGCTTCTCTTTCCAAGCAAGAAAAGTGCTATCAAAACGACCCTCCGGCTGCCACACAGGCGGATACCCTTCTCTATCCTTATGATAACCCTCTTTTCCACGATAGAGCTGATATATCCTATGACGCATCTTTTTTAAAAAGGGCCGTGTAAAATTAAATGGTAGATCAAGACAAATATCTTCTTCAAATGCCTTTGGCGAGCGAAAAAATGTTACATAGCGAACAGTATTTCCATGTTGTTCATGAATGCGCTTATAAAGGTCAAGCGTCCCTACTGTATTTTCCGGTGAGATATAGAGGATATTCATGAGTATCAGAGGTTTTTAAAATCCGAAACTGTTTTATTCTTAAACGGTTTTAAGAAAGCTCGTTGAGCTTCAATGAAGACAGTTTCGGTACTCAAATGTTTCTCTGTGGGAGCTTTCTCTTCACGGATATTATATTCAGAAGAAAATTCTATCTTTTTCAAAGATTCGACCACATCATTCAGGTGAATATATTCGGGATTTTGCGCAAAAACATAACGAGGTATTTCACTTCTGACAGGATCCAGGTACTCCAGTTCCACAAGCTCCTGGCAGACATCGGTCATCGTGTTCAAGCGCACACCCATATAATCGCAAAATTTATCTAATGCCGGTATAGCTTTACCACGACGATAGAAGGAGTTCATCCAAATCAGGATAGAAACGCCAAGATAAGCATGTGTGTAATGCGTTGATGCATTTTCGTACCCACGGTATAGGTTTGTCATTAATCGTCTGTTCTGGAAGGTATATGCCAATTCGGCACCAAGCAGAATAATTATCCATGTCAGATACATCCAGATCATAAAGATCGGGATAATACCCAGTGACCCGTAAAAACTTGTTACCGTTGTCATTCTCATTACATACAAGTAGAAAAAGTTTTTAGAGAATTCCCAGAGAAGTGCCGAAAAAATACCACCAAAAAGAGCACTTTTAAAAAGAACTTTTGCTCTGGGTAGAAGAAGATTGAGCATAACCATAATAAACAACGTAATCAAGAAAGGTAGAAATCTACTATATATGAAGCCGATTAAGGTGTTTTGTTGGATCATCATATCCATATAACCGCCATCTGGCATCAGGAAATTCTTAACGTAAGTATTCCCGACGATTAAAAGCGGAGTAATAGTAAAGAAAATCCAAAATCCTGTGAGTTTCCTGAAATAGCTCCCACCTCTTTTTACTCGCCAAATCTCATTGAAGACCCTTTCGGATATAACAATAATCGCTGTTCCCGCCATCATTAAACCGGCAATTGCTATCAAACTAATAATAGAGGTAGTTCCAAGATTTCGAAATGCATCCTGAGAAATATTTGTTTGCAACCAAGTGCTGAGTTGACTATGAAATTCAGGTACTAAGTATGGGAATATATTTTCCTCGGCAAACTTGATGACGGTTTCACCCAAACCGTAAAGACCGGCAATACTGAAAAGCAATACGGCAATAGGAATAAGAGATAGGATGCTAACATAAGCAAGACTACCGGAATGTACAAAACACATATTACCGATAAAATCTTTAAAGGTCAGATACAATAGCCACAAAATCTTTTTCATTGAACGACGGAAACCCGTCATCTTACCGTCATCACGGACAAAGAAGAATCGTACGAATCTTCTGAATATATTATCTTTAATCTTTTTTGAGATCATGTCACATTCATTTTTTTTAATTTGATTATCTTTTTAATATAGAAATAATTTAAGGATAGTTCAAGTAAATAGACGCTTTGTAAATGCATGTATTTTCAGGATTTTTAGACCTAAAACAAAAATCCTCTCTGCGTAAGCAAAGAGGATATATGTATATTGTAATTCCTTAAGGAATTACTTTTTTTCTTCAGTCACTTCAGCCGTTTCTTCAGCTTCTTCTTCAATAACTTCTTCAACGGGAGCGGCTTCTTCAGCAACAACTTCAGTTTCAACAGTTTCTACGATCTCTTCAACCGGAGCGTCTTTTTTAACTTCAGTCTTTTTGCTTGCGGCAGGTTTGCTTTCTTTCTTATCAGCAGTTTTTTTCTTGTCTTTCTTTGGTTCTTCACTGAAGAAATCAACCAACTGAAGCAAAACGACCTTGGAAGAATCATTGGGACGATACCCCAATTTGATCAGGCGGGTATATCCACCTTGACGATTTTCATAGACAGGAGCGATCTCATCAAATAGAATAGTAGTCGCTTTTTTGTCACGAAGGATCGCAAAAGCAAGACGGCGAGCATGGGTTGTACCTTTTTTCCCGTAGGTGATCAGGCGTTCAACCAGTTTGCGAGCTTCTTTTGCTTTAGCTTCCGTGGTTTTGATCTGCTTGTGAAGCAAAACAGATGCAGCCATGTTTTGAAGCATAGCTTTTCGGTGGCTGGCAGTACGACCGAGTTTTCTGCCTCGTTTTTGATGTCTCATTTATCTGCTTTCCTTATTTATTCATGTCTTTCATGTAGGGAGAAATTTCCATACCAAAGCGTAAACCAAGATTGTCAAGTTTTGCAACCAGTTCATTCAAAGACTTACGTCCGAAATTTTTATAACGGAGCATTTCTTGTTCTTCTTTTACAACAAGATCCGAAATAGTACGAATATCAGCTGCCTGTAAGCAGTTGTAAGAACGAACAGACAGTTCAAGTTCATCAATACTACGCAGAAGCTGTTTGCGTATACGAAGGATCTCTTCATCAATCTGCTCTTCCGGTTCAATGATGTTTTTAGACTTCAGTTCCGAGAAAGGGTTCAGATGATTGATCATCATGTCAGATGAATAAGAAAGTGCGTTATCTGGAGTCATTGAACTATCGGTAAAGATCTCGATAGTTAATTTTTCCAGATCTTTTTTGATACCAGATTGTAATTTTACTACATCGAAATTGACTTTCAAGATCGGAGAAAAGATCGAATCGATAGGAATTGTATCAACAGGTGCATCCGGTGTACGGTTCCTTTCAGCCGGTGAATAACCACGGCCGCGACCAAACCATACCGTCAATTTGATCTCTTTTTCTTCCTGAATATTTATAATATGAAAATTCGGGTTCATGATCTTGACATTTGGATTGTCGCCATTCAGATCTTTAGCTTTGATCTCTTTGGGACCTTGTAATTTCAGACTGATCTTAACGGGTTTAGCCTCAACGAGGTCCAATTTAACCTGTTTAAAGTTCAGAATGATAGTCGACACATCTTCCAATACACCTTCTATGGTTGAGAACTCATGGAGTACGCCTTCAAAGCGTACAGCAGTGATAGCACAACCCGGGATAGATGAAAGCATAATGCGACGGAGGGCATTCCCTACAGTGGTACCAAATCCGCGTTCAAGCGGTTTGATCGTAAACTTTCCGTAGCTATCGGAATAGGTATCCCGATCTACTTTGATTCTATCTGGAATTTGAAAGTTAGGCATTTTTCAATTCCTTTTCTTTTAATGTTATTTAGAATACAACTCAACGACCAGTTGTTCATTGAAATCTTCAGGAATTTCGTTGCGTTCCGGAGCTTTCATGAATTCACCGATCAGTTTTGCTTTATCAATGGACATCCAAGGCAAAGTATGATCACCTTTGATACGTTTTACTGCATCAAGGATGAGTGGAATACGTTTGCTTTTGTCACGAACGCGGATCTCAGATCCTTCTTTAACTGAGAAAGAAGGGATATTGACCTTACGATTGTTTACGAGAAAATGTCCGTGTGTTACAAGCTGACGAGCCGCACGACGTGTGGGTGCAAAACCCATACGATAAACGACATTATCAAGACGGCATTCCAGCATCTGTAATAAGAGATGTCCAGTAATACCTTCTTTTGTATCAGCTTTTTTAAAGTAATTAGCGAATTGTTTTTCTAAAACACCATAGGTGTATTTAATTCGTTGTTTTTCGCGCATTTGAATACCATAATCAGATAGACGTCTGCGTGAAGTGGGTCCGTGTTCTCCTGGCGGATAGTTTTTAGTTATCCGTGAAAATTTCGGAGATTCAAAACACGGGTAATCTAAACGACGACAGACTTTACCTCTAGGGCCTTTAAATCTTGCCATTATATATTCTCCTAAACTCTACGACGTTTGGGTGGTCTACACCCGTTATGCGGAATGGGTGTTACATCTTTGATTGCGGTTACTTGCAATCCAGCCAGTGATAGGGCACGAATGGCCATCTCACGACCGCCTCCGGGACCTTTTACTCTGACTTCAATACGAGCTAAACCAGCATCCATAGCTTCGCGCGCGGCAACTTCTGCTGCCTGACCTGCTGCATAAGGTGTGCTCTTACGAGAACCTTTAAATCCAACGCGGCCTGCGGTCGCCCAGGCAATGGTATTCCCATATTGATCTGCTAGGGTGATCACTGTATTATTGTAAGTTGCCTTGATGAACGCGATCCCATCAGGATCTACTTTCACCTTTCTTTTCTTACGTCTGACTTGTTGTTTCTTAGCCAATTCAACCTCCTAAGGGGTTAGCTCTTATGTTTTACGTTTTTTCTTCACAGCGGCTTTTTTCTTGCCTTTGCGAGTACGTGCATTATTCTTGGTATTTTGACCACGAGTTGGTAATCCACGACGATGCCTCATGCCACGATAACAACCAATATCCATTAATCGTTTAATGTTCATGGTTGTTTCAGTACGCAATGCACCTTCAACTTTGTGATCATCACCAATGACTTTTCTGATTGCTGCTACTTGATTGTCGTTAAGATCTCTTACACGGATCTCCGGATCAACTTTTGCATCTATCAAAATGTTTCTAGCGACCGTTCGGCCAATGCCAAAAATATAGGTCAAAGCAATTTTGACTTTCTTATCTTTGGGTAAATCTACGCCTGCTATTCGAGCCAATGTTTACCTCCTGATCAACCTTGTCGTTGTTTATGTTTACTGTTAGGACAAATAACCCGGACAACGCCTTTACGGCGAATTATCTTGCATTTATCACACATCTTTTTTACTGATGCTCTTACTTTCACTATTTTATCCTTTTTTTATCCGTTTTTCTTGTCTTTAATGCCGGCACTATTTATATCGATATACAATGCGCCCGCGTGACAAATCATAAGGCGATAACTCGAGCGACACTTTGTCACCCGGAAGAATTTTGATGTAATGCATCCTCATCTTACCGGAAATGTGCGCCAGTACCTCATGGCCGTTCTCGAGCTCAACCCGGAACGATGCATTCGGAAGTGTTTCAAGAATAGTTCCATCCACTTTAATCGATTTTTGCTTCGCCATATTACATGCCACTTGTTAAGATTTTAGGACCACTTGTTGTGATCGCAATCGTATGCTCAAAATGGGCCGAGGGTTTGCGGTCACGTGTAACGATCGTCCAACCGTCAGACAGTGTCCGTACACCGGCTTTGCCCATATTCACCATTGGTTCAATGGCGATCACGAGTCCTTCTTTCAATATTATCCCCCGCCCTTCTTTACCATAGTTAGGGACCTGAGGATCTTCATGCAGCCGCTGGCCAATACCGTGTCCTACAAGTTCACGTACCACAGAGTATCCCTGTGATTCAGCGTAGGTTTGGACAGCATGGCCAATATCAGAAAGATGATTACCAATAACAGCTTTTTCAATTCCGAGAGCAAGACTTTGCTTGGTCACATCCATGAGTCGTTGTTTTTCCGATGATACATTACCTACTGCGTAAGTGCGGGCATGATCACCATGATAACCATTCAGTAACGCTCCACAATCGATGCTGACAATATCTCCATCATGAAGATTTGTCTTTTTGTTCGGGATCCCATGTACAACTTCTTCGTTACGTGAGATACAAAGAGTTGCAGGAAAACCGCTGTACCCCTTAAAAGAGGGTACTGCATGATGAGAGCGAATGTACTCTTCAGCCAGTTCGTCAAGTTTAAGGCTGTTAACTCCAGGCAAAATCCACGATTCAAGCATACATAGCGTATCGTGAACAATTTTTCCGGCAGCTTTCATAAACTCAATGTTTTCGGCTGATTTGTAGTAGATCATCTTTCTCTTCTTTTCAATTAACTTAGAAGCGTCTCCGTCCTTTGAGTTTGCCTTTTTTCATAAAGCCATCATAATGACGTGAGATCAGATGTGATTCAATTTGTTGGAGTGTATCTAATGCTACACCAACAAGAATGATCACAGACGTCCCGCCAAAAAAGCTTGCAAGGTTATAATCAATGTTAAAGACCTTCATCAATATGTAAGGTAAAATTGCCACGAAAGACAGCATTATCGCACCGGGCAATGTAATCCTTGTAATAATATTATCCAGATATTCGGCCGTTTTCTTTCCGGGACGAATACCGGGGATAAACCCACCATTCTTTTTCATGTTATCCGCAACTTCGGTGGGATTGAATGAGAGTGCGGTATAAAAATACGCGAACAGAATAATGATGATCGAGTATATGACCCAATAAGGCCAATTTTCAACAGTAAACCATCCACTATTCAACCAGCTAACATCTTTGAACAACATACCTAGTGAGTTCGGAATGAACACAATAGTCTGTGCAAAAATGATCGGCATAACACCCGAGCTGTTAACACGCAAGGGAATATGTGTTGACTGACCGCCGTAGATCTTTCTACCAATGACCTTTTTTGCATACTGAACGGGAATCTTACGAACACCCTGTGTCAGATAAACTACGAAACCGATCACAAGGACCAGGATCACGATGAGAATTATCTCAACAAGTAGTTCACGGGCACCTGCACGTAGCATGGTGACCTCGTTTGCTATAGTTGCAGGGAGACGTGAAATGATGTTAACCATAATGATCAAGGAAATACCGTTTCCGATACCCCTATCAGTGATCTGTTCACCAAGCCACATCAATAACATCGTACCGGTTACCAATGCAATAACTGTCATCATAGTGAAACCAAAACCAGGATAAGCAACCACACTCTGGTAGTTTGCTTGAAGTTTCTGCAGATAACCTGCTACCGCCCAAGCTTGCATAGCAGCTATTAAAAGGGTACCATATCGCGTGATCTGTGTGATCTTACGACGACCTGCTTCACCCTCGTTTCGGAGACGCTGAAAGTATGGGAATACACTACCAAGCAGAGTGATAATAATGCTGGTGCTGATATAAGGCATAATACCGAGTGCAAAAACGGCTGCCTTTTTGAATGCACCTCCTGCAAACATATCCCATAAACCTAGCAGAGTATTGTCCATTCCCGATGCAGCTACTGCCAGTAGTTTTGCGTCAATTCCGGGTAAGGGAATATGAGCACCAATACGGGCTAAAAAGAGGACAAACAATGTAAAGAACAAACGTTGTCTCAATTCTTGGATCTTAAACATGGAACGAACACTTTGCATCATAATACTACAGCCTTTCCACCTGCTTTTTCAATCTTTTCTTTAGCTGTTTCGCTAAATGCATCGGCGGTAATTTCCATTGCAATGGTCATTTCGCCGTAACCAAGGATCTTAACAGGTTTATTCAGTTTCTTAATCAGTCCATATTCTTTGAGAGTCTCTGCAGTAACTGTTTTTACATCTTCAAGTAGATTCAATTCCTGTAGATTTACAATCTGGTATTCCTGACGGAAGCGTTTGTTTGAAAAACCACGCTTTGGTGTACGACGCTGTAATGGCATCTGTCCACCTTCAAACCAAGGATGATGTTTAGAACCACTACGTGATTTCTGTCCATTCATACCACGGCCTGCGGTTGTGCCCCAACCGGAGCCCGTACCGCGTCCGATGCGTTTTGTTCTTTTTGTTGTCGACCCTTCTGCAGGGGTTAAATTCGATAAACTCATGATACCTCCTCTACTTTTAAGAGATGAGGAATTTTATTGATCATTCCACGAATCGCAGGATTATCCGGCAGGATCACTGTTTTACGTATCTTGCCAAGTCCTAGTGCCTCAATTGTCTGATGAGTTTTTCCCCGGTAGCCAATTGCGCTTTTGATCTGTGTGATCTTAAGTTCTTTTTTCTTTTCCATCTTAATTAAAAACCTCCTCGACTGTCACACCCCGTCGTTTTGCGACCATATAAGCATCTTCGAGTAATTCCAAAGCGTGCATGGTTGCCTTTACAACATTATGTGAGTTAGCACTGCCGATAGATTTTGCAAGAATGTCTTTAACGCCAACCTGTTCCATAATAGCACGAACAGGACCACCTGCGATAATACCGGTACCCGGTGAAGCAGGTTTAAGCAAGACCTTTGCAGCACCGTATTTAGCAGTGATCTCAAAGGGAATAGTTCCATTTAAAATAGGGACGCGAATGATGTTTTTCTTTGCATCTTCACGACCTTTATTAATCGCATCCGTTACTTGGTTTGATTTACCCAGGCCAATTCCAACATGTCCTTTGGAATCACCGATCGCAACAATAGCGTTGAAACGAAAACGGCGACCACCGGTAACAACCTTAGCGACGCGATTCAGCTTGATTAATTTTCCTTCACTCAATTCGAGTTCTGACGGATTAATTGATCTCAATGCGTTACTCCTTGGTTAGAATTCTAAACCGTTTTTACGGCAAGCGTCTGCTAAAGCTTTGACGCGTCCGTGATAAATAAAACCATTCCGATCAAAAACAACGGCTTTAACACCTTTTGCTTTTGCTTTTTCGGCAATGGATTTGCCAACACTAAGACTATATTCGGTCTTAGATTTATCTTTCAGCGAAGCACGAAGGTCTTTTGCAAAGGAACTTGCCGAGCAAATGACTTCGTGATTGTCATCATTGACGATCTGTGCACTGATATGCATATTGCTTCGATAAACAACGAGACGGGGACGTTCAGAAGTTCCGGACAGGCGTTTCCTGATCCGGGTTTTCTTTTTGATCCTTGCGTCGCGTTTTAATTTACTTTTATCTTTCATGATTGATCCTTTATCATGCCTGATTAGGCACCGGCAGTTTTACCGGCTTTACGCTGAATCTGTTCACCCACATATCGAATACCCTTGCCCTTATATGGTTCAGGTTTACGCAATTTGCGGATCTGTGCGGCGACTTCGCCGACCTTCTGTTTATCAATTCCCGTTACTTTAATAATATCACGGGCCACTGAGAATTCAATACCTTCAGGTGCATCCATCAGGATCTGATGAGAATATCCAAGTGAAAACAGAATGCGTTTATTGCTTCTGACTTCTCCCTGAAATCCGACACCGACGATCTGAAGTGAAATTTCATAACCTTCCGTAACGCCTACGACCATGTTTGCGATCAGGGAACGGGTTAAACCGTGATAAGCACGGTATTTCTTTTCATCGGAAGGACGTTCAACAACAATTTCATTGTTCTCAGTTTTAGCGGTAATCCCTTCTGGGAAGGATTTTACAAGCTCGCCTTTAGGTCCTTTGACCGTAATGACATTATCTTTTATATCTACCGTTACACCATTGGGTAGCGGAATGGGTTTTTTACCGATTCTCGACATAAAAATCCTCTCTTACCATATCTTACACAAATATTCACCGCCGACCTGCATCTTGCGCGCATCCTTATCGGTGATAACACCGTGGGATGTTGACAGGATACCTATGCCTAAACCATTGTTTACGCGGGGGATATCTGTATTTTTAACATACATTCTACGACCGGGTTTACTCACTCGTTCAAGAGTATAAATCACGGGACGACCGTCTTCCTGATATTTTAGGTATAGACGAAGCATTCCTTGTTTACCATCTTTGATCAAGATGAAATCTTTTATGTAACCCTTTTCCTTGAGCACAAGAGATATCCTGGCTTTTAATTTACTAGCCGGGATCTCTACCCAGGGATGTCCTGCTTTAGACGCGTTTCTAATACGTGTCAAAAAATCTGCAATAGGATCTGTTACCATTTGTTACCTCTTTTTACCAACTTGCCTTTGTTACGCCGGGTATCTCACCCTTTAAAGCCAGTTCACGAAAACAAATTCGGCATAAGCCAAATTTTCGATACACGGATTTTGGACGACCGCAGCGTGAGCAACGGGAGTACTTCCGTGTAGAGAATTTAGGTTCGCGCTTAGCTTTTGCTACTAATGATGTCTTTGCCATAAGAATTTAATCCTTATTTTTCGTCACGGCGCACAAAAGGGAATCCGTAACCTTTTAGCAATTCAAATGCTTCCTGGTCGGTTTTCGCTGTTGTGGTGAATGTGACGTTCATTCCACGAATAGTATCCACTTTATCATAATCAATTTCCGGGAAAATGATCTGTTCGGTTATACCGACTGAATAGTTTCCCTGCCCGTCGAAAGCTTTGTCAGAGAGGCCGTTAAAGTCACGCACACGCGGCAATGCAATATTGATGAAACGATTCATGAATTCATACATATTGACATCGCGCAGGGTAACCATAATACCTACCGGATCGCCTTTACGGATCTTGAAATTGGAAATGGCTTTCTTCGCATAAGTAATAACCGGTTTTTGACCGGCGATCGTTGTAAGATCAGTGACCGCATGTTCTAATTTACTCTTGTCGTCACGAGCAGTGCCAAGGCCAATGCTCAGTGTGATCTTAGAGAGTTTAGGAACCTGCATTACATTCTTATACCCGAAGGTTTTAATAAGAGCGGGTGTGATCTCTTCTTTATACAATTTTTGTAATGTTGGCTTATTGCTCATTCTTACTTCCCTTCCACAGTTTCGCCCGATTTCTTGGCATAACGCACTTTTGAACCCTCTTTCAAAATGCGTGTACCAACACGGGACGGCTTACCATTAACAACCAACATAACATTGGATGCATGGATAGCGGCTTCTTTTTCAATAATGCCGCCTTGAGGGTTTTGCTGGCTGGGACGGGTAGCGCGTTTCACTAAATTCACACCTTCGATGATCACGCGATTGGTTTTCAGGAAAACCTTAAGGATCTTTCCTTCTTTGCCCTTGTATTTACCGGCAATAACCTTAACTACATCACCTTTTTTGATATGCACAGTTTTTCTCCTTACAGTACTTCAGGCGCCATTGACACGATTTTCATGTAATGTTTTTCGCGCAATTCACGGGCAACCGGACCAAAAATACGAGTTCCGACCGGCTCGTTTTGCTCATTGATCAACACAACGGCATTCTCATCAAAACGAATGTAGGAGCCATCTTGGCGGCCTACTTCTTTACTGGTACGGACAATGACAGCTTTAGAAATATCACTCTTCTTTGCTGTTCCACCCGGTATCGCCTGCTTTACCGTAACGACAATAACGTCGCCAAGGCTCGCGTAACGGCGACCGGTTCCACCCAATACTCTAATGCATTGTACAACTTTTGCACCTGTGTTGTCAGCAACTTTTAATCTACTTTCAACTTGAATCATTGCTTATCTGCCTTTCAACTTTGATGCTTAATTTGCGCTCGGCGCATGATCAATGACTTCACTGACCCGCCAGCGTTTATTACGACTCATCGGACGTGTTTCAACAATGGAAATGGTATCTCCGATACGACAAGCGTTAGCTTCGTCGTGGGCCATGAATTTCCGGCTACGGTTAATATATTTACCATAGACCGGATGTTTGATCCGCTGGCTGACCAGCACGGTGACCGTTTTATCCATCTTGTTGCTAACAACAACACCGATTTTCTCTTTACGATTTGTATATGTCATGTCTGAACTTCCTGTTATTTACGCAATCCGAGTTCATACTCATGAATGATTGTTTTAAGCTGAGCGACTTCCCGTTTCAGATAACGTAACTGACCCGGGTTTTCAAGTTGCTGTAAAGCGTGTTGGAAACGAAGATTCATTAGCGCTTCTTCGTCATCACGTAATTTTACAATCACTTCATCTCTTGTTAATTCTTTCAATTCGGCCTGAGATAACATCTATTATCCTCCCAATTCGCGTCGTTTAACCATCTTTACTTTGATGGGTAATTTATGGCCGGCCAGACGGAATGCTTCTTTCGCCATTTCTTCACTTACCCCTTCTACTTCAAAGAGGACACGGCCCGGTTTAATAACCGCAACCCAAAATTCCGGTCCACCTTTACCTTTACCCTGACGGGTTTCAGCAGGTTTTTTTGATACCGGTTTGTCCGGGAATATACGGATCCACATTTTACCGTGTTTACGGACAATACGTGATATGGCAACACGACTTGCTTCGATCTGACGACTGGTTAGCCAGCAAGCTTCCATGGCCTTTAAACCATAATCTCCGAAGCTGACTGTAGAACCACGATATGCCAAACCGGCGCGACGGCCGCGATGTTGTTTTCTGTATTTTACCTTTCTAGGCACTAACATAGGTTACTCCATTCCTGTTAGATTGTAGATACTTCACCGTTGCAGATCCACACTTTGATACCGATACAACCATAAGTTGTAAATGCCGTTACTTCAGCATAATCAATATCAGAACGCAGAGTATGCAAAGGAACTCGTCCTTCACGAGCCGTTTCCTTGCGTGCCATTTCAGCACCACCAAGACGACCGGAAAGCTGGATACGAATACCTTCTGCTCCCTGACGCATTGTATTTTGGATACTTCGCTTTAGGATACGACGGAAAGGCATCTTTTTAACCAACTGCTGAGCAATGTTCTCGCCCACCAAGTATGCGTTCAATTCAGGTTTTTTAATTTCTACAACATTAACGTTAACGTCAAATTGGGTCAGCTTTCTAATTTCTTCACGTAACTGGTCAACTTCTTTACCTTTTGCACCGATAACAACACCGGGGCGTGAGGTATGGATCGTAATTGAGATCACTTTAGATGTACGTTCGATCTCGATCTTTGCGATACCGGCATTTGATAAACGTTTCTTCAAATACTTACGTAGCATCAAATCTTCGTTGAGTTTTGCCGCAAAATTGCGCTCATCGTACCAATTTGAGAGCCATTCTCTTGTTATACCAAGACGAAAACCATATGGATGTGTTTTTTGACCCAAGGTTTACTCCTTCTCTTTCGTTTCGTTATCAACAGCAATTTCTGGTGTTGCAACAACGATCGTTAAATGACAAGTGCGTTTCCGGATCATGTATGCACGTCCCATTGAACGGGGACGAATACGTTTCATGACGGGGCCTTGATTTGCATAAGCTTCCGCGATAATCAATTCATCGGGATTAACCTTTGCACCTTCTTCTGTATTCAACAAATTTGAAACAGCAGAACGTGTGGTTAATTCGACTATTTTGGCTGCCTTCTTAGGCATGAACGCAAGCATATTTATGACAGAGTTCACCTGTTTTCCTCGAACCATGTCGAGCATAGGCTTCATCTTTTTGGCACTTTGCCGTATGTACTTGTTTACTGCACGAGCTTTCATTATTTACCTACTCTTGTTTATGACTTATGTCCGCGATATGTCCGCGTGGGTGAGAATTCGCCCAATTTATGGCCAACCATATTTTCGGTGACATAGACCGGAATAAATTTCGTGCCATTATGCACTGCAAAAGTGTAACCGACAAAGTTCGGTGTGATAGTAGAGCGGCGAGACCAAGTTTTAATAACTTTTTTCTTACCGGATTCCATCAATTGATCCACTTTCTTCAGCAGTGATTCATTGACATAAGGACCTTTTTTTAATGACCTAGGCATATGTATTCACCTTTACTTTTTCTTCCGACGTGCAACAATATACTTGTTGCTCGGATTATTTTTCTTACGTGTTTTATAACCTTTGGTCGGTTTGCCCCAAGGTGTACGTGGATGTCCACCACCCGAGGTTTTGCCTTCACCACCACCATGTGGGTGATCAACCGGGTTCATAGCAACACCACGAACTTTCGGACGTCTGCCTTTCCAGCGATTGCGGCCGGCTTTCCCAAGGGTAACATTCTGATGATCTTTATTACCAACTTCACCAATAGTGGCAAGGCAGGCATCCAAGATCAATCTCATTTCACCCGAAGGAAGCTTGATAGTGACATATTTACCCTCTTTTGCCATGATCTGAGCACTTGCGCCCGCGCCTCTGGCAATTTGGGCTCCCTTGCCCGGCTTCATTTCAATATTATGAACTTGAGTACCTGCAGGGATTTCTTTTAATGGTAACGCATTCCCTTTTTTAACGGGTGCGTCGGGACCGGATATCAGCTGATCGCCAACTGTAATGCCTGCGGGGCAAATGATGTATCTTTTTTCACCATCTGCATAAATGAGCAAGGCAATGTTTGCCGAACGATTGGGATCGTATTCAATAGCTGCAACGCGAGCTGGGATACCAATTTTATTCCGCTTGAAATCAATCATACGGTACTGGCGTTTGTGCCCACCACCGCGTCTGCGGGAGGTGATGCGACCCATATTGTTACGACCACCGCTCTTCGGATTCGGTTTCAGCAGTGATTTTTCCGGTGCTTTCTTAGTCAATTCGTCAAAAACCAATGTGGTTTTATAACGTTGACCTGGAGTGTGCGGTTTGTAGCTCTTTAAAGCCATATTATTCCTATTCCTTAAACAGCGGTTTCGCCTTCAAAGAAATCAATTCTATTTCCTTTCGCAAGGGTTACGATCGCCTTTTTCCAATTTGATCGGCTACCTTCTGTCCGGATTACTCGTCCGCCGCTGCGAACGGTCATTGATTTCACTTTACCTTTTCTGTTCATCGTTCTGACGTTAGTTACCTGAACGTTAAAACGATCTTCAATTGCCTTCTTGATCTCGATCTTATTTGCACCGTGAGCAACGACAAAGGCATACTTGCCCAACTCTTCGCCCATGATACTAATCTTTTCGGTCAAGATCGGTTTGATTATGATATTCTTTTTCATCTGCTCGCCATTCCTTATTTAAGGGCTTCGTTGATGCTTTTGACGGCGGATTTTTCAATCACAAGTATTTCACAATCCATGATCTCATACGTAGAAGCACGTTCAGCAGAAACAATAAATATATTGGGTATATTTCTTGCTGCCAGAAACAGATTCTCTGTAATTTCTGCGACCAGGATAGTTAATTTCTTGCCCGTTAAACCCAATTGTTCAAATATCGCAACGAGATTTTTTGTCTTTGCTTCTTTCAGATTAAAATCATCAACGACAAGAACGGCCTTATCAATCATCTTTTGTGACAAAGCACTGCGACGAGCAAGTCGTTTGACCTTCTTAGGCAGCTTTGTCGTGTACAGATGGGGTTCGGGACCGAAAGCACGTCCACCGCCGACCCAAACTGGGGAACGACGTGAACCTGAACGAGCGGTTCCACGGCCTTTTTGTTTCCAGGGTTTTGCCCCACCACCTCGTGACTCACCACGAGTCTTGGTCTTGTGAGTTCCCTGACGCATGTTGGCAAGTTCTGCCTTCACTGCGAGGTACATGGTATGTTCATTGGGTTCTATACCAAATACTTCCTTTGCCAGGTCAACTTTCTTATCCAATTTTTCGCCATTGGTTTTGAAGACATCTAATTTCATTCTGTATCTCCCGCTTTAACTAGTTGCAAGATACCGTTCCGTGATCCGGGAACGCTGCCTCTAACCAATAGGATGTTCTTATCAGGGCGAATTTCAATCACTTCGATGTTCCGTACGGTCACTGTTTCGTTGCCCATCTGACCTGACATTTTCATACCTTTCCAAACTCTGGAAGGAGATGAACCTGCACCGATCGAACCGGGTGCGCGAAGGCGGTCTTTCTGACCGTGTGTCGCCGGACCACCAGAAAAGTTATGACGTTTCATGGTTCCCTGAAATCCTTTACCTTTAGATCTTCCGGTTACCGCAACGATGTCACCTTTAGCAAAGATGCCAACATTGATCTCGTCACCAACCTTAAGGTCATTTACTTCGTCCAAACGAAATTCTTTCAGAGTCCGCAAAACTTTGCCGGCACCTTTAAGGTGACCAAGTTCAGGTTTAGTAATGATCTTTTCCCGAACTTCGTCAAAGCCGACCTGTACTGCGGTATATCCGTCAGTTTCGTCCGTCTTGATTTGTGTTACAAAGCATGGTCCGGCTTCAATGACCGTTACCGGAATATTCCGGCCCCGTTCATCGAAAATGCGGGTCATACCAACTTTTTTTCCTATGATTCCGTTCACAGTTTTAACCTTTTCTATTCATAAGGGCTCTCTTGAAAGAGCTGCCCTACATGTTAGGGTTTGTGTTAAACCTTAATTTCAATATCCACGCCGGCAGGTAAGTCTAACTTCATCAATTCATCGATGGTCTTCGTCGTGGTATTCAGGATTTCAATAATGCGTTTATGCACTTTGATCTGAAATTGTTCGCGCGATTTTTTATTTACGTGCGGTGAACGGTTAACCGTTATAACCGAACGTTTAGTCGGCAAAGGAATCGGACCCGAAATAACGGCTCCGGTTGCTTTTGCGCGCTGAACGATCTTCTCAGTTGATTTGTCGAGAAGATTGTGATCATATGATTTTAACGCAATGCGTATTTTTTGTCCTGCCATAATGCTCTATACCTTTATTCAATGATCTCTGTT
>CAYNBL010000041.1:0-15645 GCA_964395205.1 uncultured bacterium
TCTTCGGGGAAGGGAGAATATCCCTACCGGCGGTGAAAGCCCGCGAGTCTGTCAATAGACGGATTGAGACTGTGAAATTCAGTCGCCGACGGTTATAGTCCGGATGAGAGAAGATAATTACATTCAAAAACCTTTCTTCCCCGAGTTATTGGGGAATTTTTTATGGACAAGAAAATCAACGGGCCTGCTGAGAAGTTAATGCTTGAAGCGATACGTTTGGCTGGAGCCGGAACACAGCGGGTGTCACCTAATCCGCGTACCGGTGCCCTTGTTGTTCGGAACGGAAAGATCATTGGTCGAGGTCGCCATGAATTTTACGGCGGCCCCCATGCAGAAGTAAATGCTATTCAAGATGCCGGAAAAGATTTTGAAGGGTGTGAGATGTTCGTGACACTTGAACCCTGCTGTCATACCGGTAAAACACTGCCTTGCACAGATCTGATCATTGCATCAGGCATCAAAAAAGTCATTATCGGCATGGAAGATCCCAATCCGCGGGTCGCCGGCAAGGGTATTCGCCAACTGAAAGCGGCTGGGATCGAGGTTGTTAGCAATGTTCTTGTCGATGAATGTGCCGCATTGAATCAGCCTTTTATTAAAATGATGACAGAAAATTTTCCCTATATCATTGTGAAATCTGCCATCACCCTGGACGGATATATAGCGGATGAACAAGGACAATCAAAATGGATCAGTTCTGCGGAATCCAGAAAGACTGTTCATGAGATGCGTGCGAATGCAGACGCCGTTCTTGTCGGGGTGGGGACGGTTCTTGCCGATGATCCCGAGCTAACTGTCCGGGATGCCGAAGGTGAACATCCCTTGAGAGTAGCTTACGATCCCGAAGGAGTATTGCCGGATCAACTTAAAATGATCCGCAGTGCAAAAGACGTTCCAACCACCATCATTACAGGTCCGCACAGTACGCCGGTGTGGAAATATAACATGAGACAAAATGGGACTCAGATCATTGAAACGGATAAATTAGGAAATCCGGGACTTGAAGATGGCTTGAGGCAATTGGGACAGCAAGGAGTGCAATCCATATTAGTCGAAGGCGGTGGCAGCTTACAGAGTATGCTGGCAGAACTGGGATGCATAGATCGTATTGAAATATTCATGGCAGCCAAATTGATCGGGAAAGGGATTCGCATGATGGAGATACCGCCGCGCGCAATGGATCATTCACTTGAATTCATCGAAAGTACGTGGAAGCAAAGTGGACCGGACATGCATTTTACCGGGGTTGTTAAAAAATATACGAGTGAAAACATCAATAAATAGGATAATACATGTTTACAGGGATCATAGAAGCGAGCGGGACGATCGAAATGATTCGGCAGATGGATAGCGCTTATCGTGTTCACATTTCATGCCCAACGCTGAGAGACAGCATTAATGTGGATGATTCGATCGCAGTTAACGGGATCTGTCTGACCGTAGTGGAATTACTTCCGAAGGGATGTGCTGTGGATGCTGTCCGCGAAACCGCTGAGCGCAGCACGTTGAAGAGTTGGACCAAAGGGACACAGATCAACCTGGAGCGCGGGTTGCAGCTCAATGGACGCTTAGATGGTCATCTTGTACAGGGCCATGTGGATGGACAGGCCGTGCTGAGCTCAACTGAACGTCGTGGAGCAAGTGCAGACATGCATTTTACCTGTGAGGAAACAATAATAAAAATGATAGTAGAAAAGGGAAGTATTGCAGTGGATGGTGTTTCACTAACAATAACTTCGGTAAATCGAAAGGGTTTTTCCGTTGCCGTGATCCCTTATACCTTTTCACATACAAATTTAAATGAACTGAAACCCGGGAAAAGGGTTAATGTCGAAACAGATATTATTGGTAAATATGTTTTACGACATTTAACACATAATAAAGAACTAAACAAATCAACCTTAATGTCATGGGGATATGAACTATGAAGAACGAAGATTTTGTCGATGAATCTAATTTTAACACCATAGAAGAAGCTATTCAGGATTTTAAACAAGGTAAAATGCTCATTGTGGTCGATGATCCGCAACGGGAGAATGAAGGCGATGTGATCCAGGCCGCAGAATTCATAACGGCCGAATCGGTTAATTTTGCTGCAAAAGAGGCACGTGGATTGATCTGCGCGGCAGTCGATGAAGTGGTCGGAGAACGTCTGGAATTGCACGCGATGGTCAGTCACAATTCGTCCCTTCACACGACTGGTTTTACTGTTAGCGTGGATGCGGTTGACGGGACTACGACGGGGATCTCGGCCTACGATAGAGCCAAAACCTTTGAGGTATTGTCCGATAAGACTTCAAAACCTTCACAACTGGGTCGGCCGGGACATATTTTCCCTATTGTAGCCAAACCAGGAGGGGTTCTGAGAAGAACCGGACATACCGAAGCATCGGTTGATCTGTGTAGATTGGCCGGGATTGAACCGGTTGCCATGATGTGTGAGGTCATGGATGACGACGGAACCATGATGAGATTGCCTGCTTTAATGGAGTTTGCCCAAAAGCATAATCTTAAGATCATTACAATAGCCGATCTGATCAAATATCGCAGAAAAACCGAACATTATATTGAAAAACAGACATCCGTTCGTTTCCCGAATGAGTTCGGTGAGTTCAATCTAACCTTATATAAAGACTTACTTGACGGTAAAGAACATATTGCGATCACGATGGGAACCTTTGATCCGGAAAAACCGGCATTGCTCAGAGTGCATTCGGAATGTATTACCGGTGATGTGTTTCATTCGGCGCGATGTGATTGCGGCGAGCAAAAGGATGCTGCTTTAAAAATGATCGCCGAAGAAGGAAACGGTGCTCTGATCTATTTGAGGCAAGAGGGCAGGGGAATTGGATTGCGACACAAACTCATGGCCTATGAACTTCAGGACCAGGGACTGGATACTGTTGAGGCGAATATTGAATTGGGTTTCAAACCTGATTTGCGCGATTACGGTGCAGGTGCACAGATCATTAAAGATCTCGGAATTCGCAAGATGAGATTAATGACAAATAATCCCAAAAAGATCATCGGTCTCTCGGGCTATGATCTGAAAGTCGTTGAGCGCGTACCGGTGGAGATCCCACCGACCGAAAGCAATCAATTTTACTTAGAAACAAAGCGAGATAAAATGGGACATATGATCCTCGATAAAAACAACAAAAATGAAAGGAAAGATAAATGAAACATTTTGAAGGAAATTTACAGGCAAAAGGAATTAAACTGGGAATCGTGATCTCTCGATTCAATGATCTTATCACCAAAGAACTTCTGTCAGGGGCAAAAGATAGCTTTATCCGGCATGGGGGAAATGATGATGATATTCATGTTACATGGGTACCCGGGGCTTTTGAGATCCCGCTCGTAGCAAAAAAAATGGCGGTAAAAGATTATGATGCGGTTGTTTGTTTGGGTGCCGTGATACGTGGCGCAACCCCGCATTTTGACTATGTGGCGGCAGAGGTCAGCAAGGGCGTAGCTAAGGTCTCGCTCGAAACCGGTAAACCGGTCATTTTTGGTGTGATCACTACCGACAGCATTGAGCAGGCCCTGGAACGCGCCGGGACCAAAGCCGGTAATAAAGGCTGGAGTGCCGTACAAAACGCCATTGAAATGGCGAATCTATTCCGTGAAATGTAAATCGTGAGACGTAAAACGCAAGGGTTCGGAATTCTGAACCCTTTTTGAATTATTTTAATAAAACGACTTTTTTCGATCCAATAAAACTTTCTGCGACCATTTTTACAATATAAACACCGCTCGGCATATCGCTTGCATCCCAGGTCAATTCGTAGGTCCCGGCTTCAATAGGTCCATTAAATAGTTGCTCTACCAGAATTCCCTGAACATTATAAATATTGATCACAGAATGACAGCTTTCAGCATAGTGCAACCTGATTACTGTTTTAGGATTGAACGGATTTGGGTAGGCATTTAGTATTCCGAATTCAGCTGGAATATCCAAATCGAAAATTGAAGTTGAATCATAGTTTTGTGTAAAAATATAGGCTGAGCCGGCATCCCAGAGTAAATTTTCTTCGTTTTCATCTTCAGTTTCCCAATAAGCTCCTACAATGCATTTATTATCTGAAACAGCAACACTGTAACCAAAATAATCAAGCCCCGCCCGTACTGGGGCTAAGAGCTTCTCTTCCTGAACCCATGAAATTGCATTTCTGGAAAAGATATAAGCCGCTCCATTACCATAACATTCTCCGGGAACTCCGATAATAGCGGTATTGCCGGATATACTGACACTCTGCCCGAAAGAACCACTGTTTTCCGATCGATCGAGGGCAACAATTTTTTGCTTTTGATTCCACGAGGTAACACCAAGTTCAAAGATATAGGCTGATCCACTGTTATTTAGGGTGTTTTCCCCATTTGCGTCCTCATCTTCGAGATAAGCGGCCACAATAATATGGTCCCCGGAAATAGCAACGCTATTACCAAAATAATCACTGGTAGCACGATCGCTGGCCACAATTTTTTGTTGTTGAACCCAACTGGATTCGTTAAAAAAGAAAATATAAGCTGCACCTGCTTCCGGTAAAGCGTTTTCTCCATTTGTATCTGTTTCTTGATACCAAGCTCCTACGACAGCATAATTGCCTGAAATTGCGACAGCGTTACCAAAGTTATCACTTGAGGTACGGTCAGTTGCTACAATTTTTTGTTGCTGAACCCATGTTGAGCCATTATGATAAAAAATATAGGCAGCACCTGCATCTGATATCAAATTTTCTTCATTGCCATCTTCGTCATCCCGTTCAGACCCAACGATAGCATAATTACCCGAAATAGCAACGCTATGGCCAATAAAACGATATGCATTATGATTCAATGTCACGATCTTTTGTTCCTGGACCCAAACGGATCCATTAAAAAAGAAAATATAGGCAGCACCGGCGTCTGTCGACGGATTTAAGCCATTGGCATCTGTATCTTGATTCTGAGCTCTCACGATGGCATAATTGCCGGATATCGCAACGCTATACCCAAATTCATCATTTTCTGCACGGTCGGAAGCGACGATCTTTTGAAGTGGGATCCATGTATCATTATCATTTTTTGTAAAAATATAGGCTGCACCTGCTTTGGGTAATGAATCAGTTCCACTGACATTATGGTCTTCGTTACAGGCTCCAACAATGGTAAAATTTCCCGAGATGGCGACGCTAAAGCCGAAATGATCATATGCTGCTCGATCAGAAGCTACAATTTTGGTGACTTCATCCCAGTTGCTAGCGAATAAGAATGTAAAGCTGAATAAAATGATAGAAATAGATAGCGAATACTTTTTCATGATTAGCTCCTTAGAGTATTCATAAATTCCATTATTATTTAATTAAAACGATCTTTTGTGATGCAATAAAATTCCCAGCGGCCATTCTGACAACATAAACGCCGGACGGCATAGCGCTTGCATCCCAGATCAATTTGTAACTTCCGGCTTCAATAGGTCCATTAAATAGTTGCTCTACCAAAATTCCCTGAACATTATATATATTGATCACAGAATTACAGCTTACAGCATACTGCAACCTGATTACTGTCTTTGGATTAAAAGGATTCGGATAGGCCGGCAAGAGCTTAAATTCACTGACCATCCCATTCTGATCTAAAATACCCACTTCTTCCTGAAGTGCCACATCCTCGCCATTTTCCCAGAAGAGAAAAGGATAGCCATCATTGAACGCTCCGGTGGTATCCATATCCCAAATATCATCATCTCCTGCATCGTCATTGAAATTGCAGGCAAAATCCCACGGTGAATCTAAACCGGGAGTTAGCGTACTTGTAAAGGTTGTAAGATTGCGCATGGCAGTTGAATCCAGAGGCGTTGCAGCACCACTGGTATCCGAAAGCTGGCCGGATGTATTAATATTAAAGAAATTATCCGAAAAGGTATTTGTTTGCGTTGTTGTCCCGATGAAACCCCTGTTTATATCTGTACTGCCACCAAGAATAACTACATCTGTCAGGGAGTAAGAGTTTTTAATAAAGGAGCCAAGATTTATACCATATCCATCGACCAATCCGCAAAATCCACCGGTTGATCCCCACATGGTTTCCGGCTGTCCGTTTACCTCTCCTTTTGAGTAGCAGTTTTCGATCTTGGAACGATATGTCATTCTTCCAACAAGTCCTCCGGTAAAACCAAAACCGGCAACATAAGCGTCACTGAAAGAATTGGCAATATCGCCTTGGTACATCGACCCGACCAGTCCACCTGCTGAAGACATTAAACTAAAAACCGTATCGTGTGCGGAGCAATTAACGATATGTCCAAACTCTTTATATCCAACCAGTCCACCTGCCGGTTCTCCGGTAACGTAGACCATACTGTGGCAGGCATTGATCTCTTCCTGGTCAAATCCGACCAAACCTCCTGCAGTTCCGGATCCTGAACTGACGGAACCCGAAACAAGGCAACTATCGATATAAGCATCGATATTCCAGCCGACAAGACCGCCGGTATATTCACCGCCAATAATGAAAACGTCTTCAAGTATTAGCTTACGGATGGCTGTTTTGCCAGCGTGTGATATATCTTTGACATATCCAAAAAGTCCTGTTGTATGTTCGTCGGAACGATCTATTGTTAAATTTGAGATCATATGACCATCACCATTGTAAACCCCGGAAAAAGGTACACGTTGACGATCACCCATGGTGGGGCTATCACCAATGGGTGAAAAACCATGGGCGGTAGGAGGTCCGGGAATGCCCTCAAGTATTTCCACATTCAAACTATCGGTGGCAGCTGCATCAATATTTGCAGTTTGTAAGAAAAACTTATCCCAATCAAATGCTGAGTTCGACAGCTCAATAAGGTCATGATAATTGGCGATAATATATGGAGCGATCTCAGTACCGGAGCCACCGGAATAGGGGAGTTTGCCGCATCCTTGAATAACAAAGCTATATGGATTTTCATCGGCATCGTCGCTTGCGATAGATACGGTCGTATTTCGCCGTCCAACGACAGATGGTGTAAGCGAAATCATGAAGTTTTCAAATGTACCGGGTGCTATTGAATCTGGAAGCGGGTCAAGAAGAGAGAAATCTTCCGCATGAAATCCGTCGAGATAAATGGAATCGATATGCAGATAACCACTGCCCGTGTTATATATAGAAAAAGTTCTTTCCAAAGTACCAAATGTAACTTGTGTGGTATCGAAATTGGTATGATCCTCAAAAGAAGGCGATCCATCTCCATTCACGATCTCAATATCATTGCCTTTGACCATAATTTCAGGTTCAACGATTCCCCCGATCCCGCTTGAAAAAACATAGGCCGAACCGGAACCTGTTTTTGTATTAGCTCCATCTGCATCCTGATCTTCTCCCAAAGCTCCGATAATGGCGACATCACCTGAAATATCAACCCGGCTTCCAAAAAAATCACCTGTCGCACGGTCGCCGGCTATGATTTTTTGATCAGCACTCCATACGGAACCGGCCCGCGAGAAAATATAGGCGGCTCCGGCATCTTCTATATAATTTAACCCATCCAGATCATGGCGTTCCTGATCTGCCCCAACAATGATAAGATCATCGGAAATAGCAACGCTATAGCCAAAAAAATCACTGACCCAGCGATTTTCAGGACAGACAATTTTTTGTTGTTCAGACCAAGTTGATTCATCACGTAGAAAGATGTATGCGGAACCGGCTTTTTCCTTAGTATTTAGACCGCCTGCATCATGGTCTTCCATGTATGCGCCTACCACAATGTGACTGCCGTCAATATCTAAACTGAATCCAAAATAATCACCAAAGTCCCGGTCGGAAGCAACGATCTTTTGTTGTTGTTTCCAATTGCTAATGTCACGCTTGAAAACATAGACTGAACCCGCTTGCGGCTCACTATTAGCGCCACTTGCATCATGGTCCTCCATGTGAGCACCTATGACTGCATAATCTCCTGAAATTGCAACCGCAGAACCAAACGAATCATCTGCTTCGCGATCGGATGCGACCACCTTTGCCTGCTCGCTCCAACTTGATCCGGTACGGGAAAAAATATAGGCCGAACCCGCTTGTCCCACGCTATCTGCTCCGATCACATTATCGTCTTCATAGAGTGCACCAATAACTGCATGGTCATCGGTAAGAGCAACGCTATAGCCGAATTGATCTCCTGCGTCCCGATCTGAGGCAACGAGTTTCTCTTGTTGAATTCAACTTGACCCATTATTATAAAAGATATAGACTGAACCCGCTTGGTATACTTCCTCATTTCCGCTTTCATCATGATCTTCCATGTATGCGCCGACGATTGCATAATCGCCCGAAATATCGACACAGTATCCAAAATAATCTTCTATTGCCCTATCGGACGCAACCAGCTTTTGAACTTGCACCCAAGCTGATCCATCAAAATGAAAAATATATGCTGCACCGGCATCATGCAGGACACTTCCACCACTGACATCATGATCTTCGCGGTATGCTCCCACAATGGCAGAATTTCCCGAAATAGCAACAGATTTACTAAAATAATCATCAATTGCTCTATCAGATGCCACGATCTTAGAGATCTGATCCCAGTCGGCAGAGAATAGAAAAGTAAAGCTTAATAAAACGATGGAGATAAGTATCAAATGCTTTTTCATGGCTCAATCCTTATTGCTTATTATTGCTATATGTAATTTACTGATATTGAATAAAATACAAAGAAAAAACTCAACGAAATAGTTACACATTATTAATATCTTTAACCCCTTGTGTGAAATAGGTAAAACATCTAATGGGGACTGCTTTTTGTCATCCCGAGCCCCGAATGGTCGGGGTCGAGGGATCTCAAACTACACAATTTTATTAAATGTTTGAGATTTCTCTCCTACGCACTAACAAATCAGTGCTTCGGAGAGCAAGCTCCACTTGGCCTGACGGGCGAAGTCCCGACCATTCGGGATGAAGACTGTTCGAAATGACAGTTGTATTGCACTCACGTATTAGTTTCACACAACGGGTTATCTTTTATTTTTTTTATTCACTTGTTCAAACCGCTGAATTGGGGCGCTTAGCTGAAAATATTATGCTATTGTTACTTTCAATTTATGGAAGAATTGTTAACAATATGATCATTAAATACAAATAGGGAATTTTACAATGGATTACCGGCCGGAAATTTTAGCTTATCTTTCTACGCCTGCTACCTGGGCACTTGTAGAGGTTCTTGCATTTGTCCTCTTCTTTTATTGCTTAGCGGATATAGTGAAAAAAAATGAAGATAAAACAAGAATATTTCGTGTGTTTGAATTATTTGGTTTTATTGTTTACGCCGGAATATTTGAAAACATAGGCGTATTGGGGAATACTTATAATTATTCTCTGGATCGATTGGTCATGGTTGGAACCGTACCTTTATCAATCTTGGCGATTGAGGCTGTTATTTTTTATTCTGCGTTACGCTTTGCAGAAGTCATGAAATTCCCCAAATGGACAATACCGCTTATCGTTGGATTTTTAGCTGTTTTGCAAGATCTTACCATTGATCCGGTGGCAGTATTCGACATACATCCGGTAGCGGGGGTAATGGAAGGAAGGTGGAACTGGACCGCCCATTATAAAGGTCTGTTATTTGGAATACCATTCTTTAATTACACCGGATGGTTTTTTCTGATGTTTTATTATACCGCATTAATTCAATTAGGTAGAAAACTTTATGAAAGATCGGGTCGTAAAATTTCTGCTGGATTAGCTTATGTTACTTTATCACCTATTGCAGGCGTGCTTTTAATTATTTCTACTATTACTCGCTTTCTTTTATTTCTCGATCCGATATTTCCCAAATTTCTCAATCGGTCTGCTGAAATAGTTATGCTCGCATTCGTTATGATCAGCAGTATTGTGATATTAATTAAGTATCGAAAGAGAAATGTGAGGATTAATTTTAAAGAGAATAAAGTGATTTGGATCATACCATTGATCCTGCATTCCTTTGATATAATATTAGCATTTTCATTAAAGATCACGATTGCTTATATTCCTGTCTTGCTCTTTGCCGGTATTCATTTGGGATATTTAGCGTTTTATTTCTTAAGATCTCATTCTCAGTCTCATTTTAAAAATGAACCTGCGTAGAGGAACTTAAAAAACCAAATAGATCGATAGAACGGTGAACTATGGACACTTTAAGGAAAGCCAGACTGAGTGACGCGGAAGATGTTGCCGAGCTTATATTGATTTCAGCACCATATTTTTCAATTCTTTTCGGGAAAAAAGTAAAAATATTATTACAGTATTTGTTTAAATCCGGATCCAATCTTTTCGGTTCTGAACATGTCTATATCTCGGAATTTGAGGGTGAAGTTGCGGGAATGATCCTGGGATATGATTGGCAAAGCAAAAAAAGAGAAAATGTCAGGACGGGATTTTTACTGTTTAAAAAACTTGGTATTTGTATTTTGTGCAAATTACCGGCATTTTTGAAACTCAATAAAACGGTTGGCGAGCTGGATGCCGGTGAGTATTATATCAGTAACATAGCAATATATCCCGCATATAGAGGAAAAGGGATCGGAAAAAAACTGCTTCTCAAAAAGGAGCAATGGGTAAAAGATACGTCAATCGGAAAAATAGTATTGGATGTTGAAAAAGATAATGTCAATGCCATGCGTTTTTATAAAAAATCATCTTATAATATCCTAAAGGAATTTTCTGTATCTCTTCAAAAAACCAAGATTATAGAATTTTACAGAATAATAAAAGAATTGAAAGACTGATATTCACCATGGAACATATCCCTTTGTCGACCGAACAACAATTGCGTCATGGTTTAGGAATACCTGATGATGCCGAAAAGGTACTTGTTTTTTCCGAATCAAGTCATTGGGACCCTAACTGGCTGTTTACGGCCGAAGAATATTTTCAGCGTTTTGTTCGCCATAATCTCGATCAAGCCATTGAAGAATTGTTACGTGAACCGCGTCGTATTTATTCAATTGAGTGCATATTCTTTTTGCGTCGTTATTGGGATCGTTATCCCGCACAACAGGAAAATATTCGCAAATTGGTCAATAATGGATGCTTACGTCTAAGCGGCAGCGGTGTAACCACAGCAGATACCTTACTTCCCGATGCGGAAGCAATTTTACGCGATTTTCTCATTGGGCAGGAATGGTTGCGTGCAAATGGCATGGAACAAGAGCCGGAACTGGCATATTTTACAGATAGTTTCGGGTGCACCCCGAATCTTCCCTCGCTGTTGAAGGCGGCTGGTTTTGATCGTACCGCTATTACGCGTATTGATGGAATGTATTTTATGGGCTGTGATCTGGAATTATCGAAGCACTTTCCCCGGCCGGGATCAAGTGCAGAGCGCTTGCTTAAGCAAGAACGCAGTCTCGACTTCCTCTGGCGTGACCAAAATGATGCGCAGCTGCTGTGTCACTGGAATGCGTTTACGTATGGACAAGGGGATTTGCTTTCCTTTGTCGGTGTAAGTCGCGTTTATCTTGCCCGGCTTGCCGTTTCTTTGCGAACGGATCGTCATATTGCGCGTCGTATAAAGAAATATGTTTCACAACTTTCCCCCTACAGCCGTACACCCTATATGTTGTGTCCCATAGGATTTGATTTTGTAGAGCCAATCCCGGACATTGTAGCTTTGCTTGATCGCTACAATAAAAATCATTATCCGACGACCGGCATCTGGGCTCTTAATGCGGGACTGGACGATTATCTTACCTTGATTGAACAGCATCAAGATAAATTGCCCGTATTGAAGCTTGACCCCAATCCCTATTGGACGGGTTTTTACACCGCACGCCCGGTGCTTAAGCAACGCTGTCGCAATTTAACCAATGATCTGTTGCTGGCTGAAAAATTGTCCTTTTTACCGGAAAACCCTGGAGCCGATAAGACTGTAGCGCAAAAACTGGAATATCCCTGGTGGCAGGCAGTTGTTTCGAACCATCATGATTTTATTACCGGAACTTCCCCGGACAAGGTTGTCGAAGAAGAACAAATTCCCTGGCTTATGCAGGCTGATAGATCGGTAAATGCAGTTATTGATCACCTTGTTTCTGCCTTGCCTGTATCCGAAGTAACAGAAAAACCATACAAATCGTTAACCTGGAATCGGAATAACAGCAAGATTCAAATTAAAACAGCGTTCTATGATATTGAACTGGATGAAGAGGCTGGTGGGGCAATTGTCAAATTACGATCCAGAAATACGAAAATACCTTTATTGACGGGTATCTCGAATGATTTGGTTACTTATCGCGATTCAGGGGGATTATGGCGCATGGGACTCGAATTTGCCGGAGGTATTTGGAAGGAATCTATGTGTGCCGGCAATGGATCAATTCCAATTCAGATACGGGAACAAGATGAGGATTTAGAGCTTATTAGCAGTATCGAACTTAATGGCGAAACGATTCGACGCAGAATATGGTTTAGCAATGATTCACCGTTAATTCACTTTCGTATCGAAGGGAAAGCTGCCGAAGGGCATTCCGTCGCCGTTCGTTTTGCTACCGGTATTTCTTCGGATAATTTGCAGATGGATACGCCCGGCGGAATTATTACCCGCCCACCGCAAAAAATATATGATCCCACTTTTTGGCCATTGCATCATTTTGTTCATTTACAGGATAATAATACCGGGCGGGGGATCGCTGTTTTGCAATCAATGCCTGGGGCAATTTCATATCGTTCCGATGGACGGATTGAGCTTATTGCGATGCGAAATGCCACTCGGGAAAAAGTATTTGGCATCATCGGTATTCCCGGAAATCCGGCCAGCGGTCACGAACAGGAAAGCTATGCCTATGAGTTTGCACTTTTAATGACCCGGAAAGGTGATTGGCGGGATAACAAGATCCATCTTATGACAAAACACAGTCCATGGAATAACGCGTTGGATATAGCTTTGCACACACGCGCAGATTCTGTTGTTACATGCGATCATCCCGATGTTCGGGTAATGGCGATAAAACCGGCTTCCCGGGGAGAAGGGGTTATCGTTCGCTTGTATACACCTGCCGTACTTATATTACCGGTTTTGCTTACAAGCCCTTATTTTAAAATAAAAGCTGCTTTTCTCTGTGATGCCCGGGAACGTGATATAAAAGTATTAAAACCGGAGAATAACAAAGTTCGGGTAGCAATGTACGGAACAATTATCACGATCAGATTGCTGCGAAACTGAATTGGATAAGCTGGTAAATAGAAAAACCATCAACTGTTCATTGTCCGGTATCACCCCTACGGGGTTTGATATGTTTTCGTTAACGGATTACTACAAAGCTTTGGCTTCTCCGGAGCCTTTATGTCTGTTTGTTGATACGGATTGTTTTACCATGGGCAAACTTCGCCGACCTGTCCTCCGTAGTCCGTCAATTGACGGACGAAGGGGGAAGTAGTTCGGCTACGTAGACTGAACTTTTAAGCTGTGGTAAGGAATAACAACAGAACCGGGTTTTAACCCAAGATCAGGGTCAGCAGCAAGTTTATCCGGGATTTGAATAATGACAGATTTTTAAATAAAATGGAGTGATCAATAGATGAGATCCCGGAGCAAGTCCGGGATGACATATTTTATTTTTCCCAACCCCGTCATTCTGATCCGTCGGCTGACGGGTTTAGGATCTTTCCGAGGATACGGTGCGGACTTGTTGAAAGGCTAAAGATAAAAGTAAATATATAAGAACTCCAAAAGGCAAAGGACAAGACAAAGATTATATAACTCTTATACTCCGCACCCCGAACTTCTTAATAAATGGTAACATAAGTTACAGAATATTAGCTCTTGACATCCTTATATTGCATTGTAACTTGAAAAAGCATTGTAACAGAATTAAAAAAGGAGGGATAAAATGATAATAAAACGCAATTGGAAAGATGTTGAAGCGAGAGAAAATATACATAAAGTGGATGTAAGAGATCTGTATCTTGATGAAACGGCACAGATCACACACATCTTGCTAAAACCTGGCGAAGAACTAAAGCCGCACTTAACGTCGGTTGATGTTGCCTTTTACCTTCTTGAAGGAGTTGCTACGGTTCTTATTGGTGAAGAAAAACAAGAGGTTAAGACCGGAACCCTGGTGGAGAGTTCTAAAATGATCGCTCATTGCTGGTATAATAAAAGTGACAGCGATGTGAGAGTCCTGGTCATTAAAGCCCCCATGCCCAAATCTAAAGCAATCATTTTATAATAGGAGTCTAACATGAAAGTATTGAATATTCTACGAACGGTCAGCTTTATTGCCACATTGCTTACCACGATCCCTTTGTTTATAAATTATCTCACGGGAAATCCTCCGGCACATCAAATGATCGTTCATTTGCATGTCTGGTTCGGGTTGGCGTTTTTCGTTTTTGGTATTACGAGCATGATACAAATGAAAAAGAAAAATAATAAAGAGATATAATATGAGTGAATTTATCAATAATTCATCAAAACGAAAAACCGAACTAAAAAACTGATTTTAAAATTACACGAAAGAAAATCAGTGATTGACAATGATCAACATGCCTCTCTTATCGAAAGATCGGAGAGGCATGTTTTTCGCTCATAACTTATAACTGATCCCTATCTATCTGTTAGTTGGGAATTTATGATTATTCGGAAAACATATATAAAGTTGCTTTTTAAACGGCTTTTATGTATTTTTATAGTACTAAAATAAAATAATAATCAAAGAAGTCCACAATGATGAATGAAAACAAGTTTGAACTATCCCCGAATCTTTTAGAAAAATTCCTTAATAAATCCCAAAATGACTTCACCAAAGCTGACATTATCAATTACGTTGAAAATAACGGTATTGAGATGATCAACTTCCGCTATGTGGGAGGAGATGGCCGTTTAAAGGTGTTGAATTTTGTTATTCAAAGTCATGAACATCTGGAATCAATATTATCAAGCGGCGAACGAGTTGACGGAAGCAGTCTGTTTAATTTTCTGGAAGCGGGATCCAGCGATCTATACGTGGTCCCGCGATTCAGAACAGCCTTTCTCAATCCTTTTTCGGACGTGCCTGCAGTAGATATTCTTTGCTCTTTCCATAATCGATCGGGAGATCCCTTAGTCGGTGCACCTGAAAACATCATACGTAAAGCTCATCGTGCACTTGTTGATGCAACCGGTTACGAATTAGAGGTCATGGCAGAAATTGAATACTATGTGATAAGCAAAAGGAATGATGATTACAGAACAAATGATCAACGAGGTTATCATGAATCTGCTCCTTTTGTAAAATGGGAACAATTGCGTATTGATGCCATGCTGACGATAGCTCAAGTCGGAGGGAATGTTAAATACGGGCATTCCGAAGTGGGTAATTTCTGTGACGACGAATTTGATTTTGAACAACATGAAATTGAATTTTTACCTGTAAATGTTGAAGATGCTACCGATCAGATCATCATTGCCAAATGGATACTACGAGAGATCGCGTACAGATATGGCGTTACGATAAGTTTTGCCCCGAAGATAACAACAGGTAAGGCCGGCAGTGGAATGCATATTCATATGCGTCCAATGAAAAACGGCAAAAATGCCACACTCGAAAACGGCAAATTAAGCGATATGGCTAAAAAAGTTATAGCAGGGGTATTAGATTTAGCACCGGCACTTTGTGCTTTTGGCAATACGATTCCCACCAGTTATTTTAGATTGGTTCC
>CAYNBL010000041.1:15745-18646 GCA_964395205.1 uncultured bacterium
ATCTTTTTTGGCAAAAACAAAGTAAAACAAAAAAGCCTTTCACAGTTACCGGATTCCTGTAAAGCCGCGGCACAAGCCTTGCTTGAAAAAGCTGATATTTTTAAACAACAGGGTGTTTTTACCGAAGAGATCATTCAAGGGATAGCAAAAAAACTAAAAGCCCACAATGACGAAGATTTAAGAGAAAGAATTTCCGGAAACAAAGATGAAACGATGAAATTGGTAAAGAAATTTTTGCACTGTGGGTAATAGAAACACCCTAAACATATCAGTAGGCAGTAAGTAGGTCGATTGATCCCAAGGTCGCACATTAGATATTTACTTCGATTGTTCTGATGTTCAGTGTTCGATATTCATTATTCCGCTCCCGTTCTCTCCATCTCTCCGCTTCTACCCCTCGCATTTTGAAATACCCAAAAATCTTCTCTCATAAATAAAATACCCTAAAAACAAAACTCTCCAAGATAGGGTCGTCGTCGTACGCCATCTAGCCCCGAAGGATCAGGGGAACCTAGATCCGCCAGCTGGCGGATAAGAGTACAGTGTTCGCCCTTTAACCATGCGGGTTTTACGGTTCATGTGACCCAATATGTGGCTGGTAAATTTTATTTTGTGATTTAGGGTGTATAAGTGCTATAAAATACAGAGGTTTAGAACTGGCAAAATTACATATTTGAGGTATAATATCTACCATTAGATTCAACTCTCCAGTTTATAGGAAGAAGACTTATTTCAAACAATATATTTTTATACTTTTTTCGCGTCGCTTTTCTCTTTTACCGCCTTGCTCAGGGAAAAGCACCCCTACTCACAAAATGATAAATATCAACTTCCTGAATTCAAAGCCAGTCGGAAACCATAATTGAAGGTAGTACCGACCGGGTGGCCGTTGAAGCGAAGAGCAACGCGACAGTTCGAGGCGCTACGGAGCCAAGAGCCGCCACGCAACACACGGTTGGTACCTATTGGTCCACTTGGGTTCGTTTGTGAATTTGATGAATATGTACCATACCCATCCCAGCACCATTCACGTACATTTCCGCTCATATCATAAAGACCAAGATCATTGGATTGCTTAGTACCCACAGGATGGGTCTTATTACCGCTATTTGAATTATACCAGGCATAAGTATCTAATTCGTTTTCCATATTGGTTCCACTATACTTGCAGTCATCTCTGCCTTTACTTCTTGCTGCATATTCCCACTCTGCTTCTGTGGGTAAACGATAACCATTTTTACTAAAATCGGCAGTGACACTTCCTTCACTTATTGTATATACTTTTTGATATTCATCTTCTTCACTCAACCAATTGCAATATTCAACAGCTCCATACCAGCTAACATAGATCATCGGACAATTAATTGAATCGGCATATATAGATCCCTTAAAATAAAATGAACTGCCATTGTAACCCACGGGAGTAAAACTGTAATCAATAGCTATAAGTTTGTTTCCGTTATGAATAGCGGTGGAATCTATGCCGGCTTCATTCATAAATTCAATATACTCAAGATGAGTTATCTCTTTAGTCCCAAGATAGAAATCGCTTAATGTTACGGTATGAGTGGGCTTTTCATTCATTAAACCATCATCCCAAACATCTCCCATAGTAAAAGTTCCACCTTGGATCATTACCAATCCTACAGTGTCAGTATCGCCACCATCGCCACCGAAATCGCCACCGCCATCGTCGCCACCGAAATCAAACAGATCACAGCTTAGTAAAAAGAACAATGTAAAAATCGATAACAAAATCAAAAATAATTTCTTCATGTCTTGCTCCACTTTCTTGATAAGTATTGACTTTGCAATGTATAACACCTGTAAAGTTTTTAAAAGACTTATTTGACCTTTCTTAATTATTAACCGTCTTTTCCAAAATCGGACAGGCCATTATGTTAGTCAAATTAAATAGCCACCTTTAATTGGATGGTTTTTTTATACAATAAAAAAACTCCCCAAAATAGGGGAGTGAGTGGTATGTCCCTATATGTATGAGGGTTTTATGTGCATTCCCCCACTGAGACAGATTCCGAGGACATGTTTACCTTATATTTTTTAAAAGAGGTGTAATCCTACCGATAATCGTACCAGCTGCCCGAAATTCGGATCGTCAGTCAGAAGTTCGAAGGTGCTGATGTCGGTAATGCCCGTGGTATAACGCAGATCCACGTCGATGAAATCAAGCAGAACGACACCGAAACTGAAGGCAAAACCGAGTCGGTTGAAATCGAAATTCCCCATATCAACGGTCGTTTCTTGGTTAATCAGGTCTACAATGGGAACCCCGACATTGATGCCTGCCCCTAGATAAGGTTTAATGATCGAAAGATCCAGTTCAAAACGCGCCATGAGGACTGCATTCACATACTGGTAATTGAATTGGGTGCCAGAGATGACTTCCATAAAAGGGTCGCCGTTAACAAGGCGAGCAACAGAAAAGTCTTCCAACGGTGCGTTGGCTTCGAGTTGAATGCCAAAATTACCAAAACTTGCACCTATAAAAACACCAGCCATACATCCGTTGATACTAGCAGGGTCTTTTACGGCATCCAGGTAGCCCTGAAAATCTTCCGTCCCGAGATATGGATAATTGGCACTGACCCTCAATCCGAGATTAAATTGTGCAAATAAAGCAGAACATAGCAGAACTCCACACATAACCGACATAATTTTTTTCATTTTATTTGATCCTTTCGTGATCAACCCGTTTATTCTTGTTATAATATATAAAATAATGCGCGCCTTTTGTAATACCAATCTATATTTTTAATAATTTTAGTGACATTCCCCCATTATTCAAACAGTGTGATGTGCTAGTGTAAGTAATTTACTAGATTGACCTCAGAACAAGGAATGTTGATATGTGATTTATGAAGTAAATATTCACTTCCCAAT
>CAYNBL010000042.1:0-10649 GCA_964395205.1 uncultured bacterium
TTTGGAATTGGTTATGGGGACCGATCGGTATGATCCTGTGTGTTCCCCTGCAATCAATTATTGCCCTGATCTTGCAATATTCGGGAGGAGCACATGTCGTGAGAGCGATAATGGGGGAGACCATATCCAGAGAAGAAACTAGTGACTAGTAAATATTTATTTATATTCAGCGAACGGTAAAGGCTGTCAAATTATTTATAAATTTAAAATTTAACCTTGACAATAAAATGAATCCTTTGTAACTTTAATAGTTAGATATTAAAAAGGTGGGATAATTAAGAAATTAATTTCTTAAACAACTGAAAGGTAATTTTATGAAAAAATATTTAATTTGTTTACTTTTTGTGTTATTAATCGGGTGCTCTACCACGCAAGAAATTATTACTCCGACAGATAAAATTACTACCCCTGATTCAGAGGCACTTATTTTAAAAGAGAAGACTTTAAAGAGAAAAGTTGCAATTGTTAGGTTTACAAATGAATCAAAGTATGCAAAAGGTTATTTTTATGATAAAGATAACGATCCACTTGGAAAACAAGTAGTTGACATTTTATCAGCAAAATTAGCCATGTCAGACAAATTCATTCTTCTAGAAAGAAATGATATTGAATTCCTCATAAATGAATCAACATTTGAGGATGTTACTTTCCAGAAAGTTGGTGCTGATTATATTATTGTGGGTTCTTTAACTGAGTTTGGTAGAAAAAATATTGGTGATGTTAATTTATTTAGCAGGACAAAAAGTCAAATAGTTTATGCTGCAGTAAATCTAAGATTGATTGATGTCTCAACAGGACAAATCATTTATTCAGAAGAAGGAAAAGGTCAAGCTGAAACATCAACAACCACTGTAATGGGCTTGGGTGAAACAGCTGATTATGATGCAACCTTAAACGACAGAGCAATTTCAGCTGCAATTTCGAAATTAGTTGAAAATATTATTAAAAATTGTATGGATAGACCTTGGAAATCATATTTATTATCTAAAGATGGTGATAATTATATTATCTCTGGGGGGGGGGCACAGGGAATATCGCTTAATGATAGATTTGAAATAGTAAAGAAAGGTGAGCGAATTAAAAATCCCCAAACAGGTATGTTTATTGATTTACCTGGTAAGGTTGTTGGTGAATTAAAAATTACTTATATGGGTGGAGATGTGCCTGAAAGTGAGTATTCATTAGCTAAATTAGTAAATGGTAAAGTTGATGGTGCTTTTAATCAATATTTTATAAGGGAAAAAGAAAATGAATAGAAATATTAAGTATCTGTTTTTAGTATTATTGTTGATATTTTTAAATAGTTGTGTTGGTTTGCAGAATAGTTCTTATGGATTGGAAAATCAAGCATATATAAAGATAATTGGAGATAAAATCAATTATCCTGATCAAACTCTGTATATGGTTATTGACCATAATGTGAAAACCCTTGTATTGGCATCTAAAGATAATAATAAGAAACCTTCTGGTGAATTGTATAGGGTTTCTCCCGGTAAACATGAAATAATTGTTTACTCTAATGAAAATATTATTATTAGAAATGAAATATTTGTTTCATCTCAAGAAATTAAAAAAATATACTTACCATGAAAAAAATATTTATTGTGCTTATTTTAGTTATAATGATTTTATTTTCTTGCGCAACAACACAAACTATAGGAATGTATAATTGGGCAGATTATGATAATGTTTCATATAAATTCCTAAAAAACAGAACACAAGAAGAAACTCAAAATATAATTAATTGTTATCTAAAAATGATTAATGATACAATAGGAACAAGAAATATGCCACCTCCAGGTGTATGTGCAGATTACGGGTTTTTACTAATTCAATTAGAAAAAGAAAAAGAAGGTATCAGATATCTTGAAATGGAAAAAGAATATTATCCTGAATCATCAGTATTTATCGATAGGATAATTAAGAAGTATAAGGAAACGTAATGAGAAATTTATTACTATATTTTACTCTTTTGTTATTTATTGGCTGTGCAACAACAAATTATGATTTTTATCAAGATTTACCAAAAAAAGGTGAAACATTTTCCAAACTATATGAGGAAATTCCCCATAAAATACTAATTATGCCACCAATAAATAGAAGCACTAATGTTGAAGCAAAGGATTATTTTTATAGTACATTAAATACTCCATTATCAAATTCTGGTTATTATGTCTTTCCGCCATTCTTAACCTATTATATTCTGCAATCTGAGGGTGCATATGATGCTGAAAATTTTATTAATTCAGATCTGTCAAAGTTTAAAGAATTAATAGATGCAGATGCTGTCCTTTTTACTCAAATAGATAGCTGGAATAAATATAATATATCAGCAGTTGAAGTTGAGATCGAGTATTTTTTAAAATCGACAAAAACAAATAGAATTCTTTTTCATAAAAAAGCAGATATAACAGTTAATACTCAAGTCGAAACAAATTTTGGTGATTATAGTAATTCATTTGGAATAGATCCAACTATTGGACTTTTAATTGAATTAATTGCGGATTTAGCTTTATCTGCTACAAATACAGCATTAACAGAAAATGTATATATTGCAAGATCATGTAATAATTATGCTTTAGAAACAATACCTTTTGGGAAATATCATATCAATTATGGATTAGATAAAGAATCATATTCCGGTCAAGAAATTATCAAATACTACTTTAAATAAGGAGATAAAAATGAAAATGATTAAATGCTTTTTATTAATCATGGGGCTTATGTTTTCAGTTCTTATTGCTCAAGAGTATGATTTTTCAGGTAAAAGTACAATAAACACTAATAAAGCCAGTATTTCAATAGGTTTATTGCACGGAGCATCTTTGATTGGCGGTGATTTTGAATATTTAGTATCAAATAATATAGGCTTACAAGCAGGGTTTGGTCTATTAGGGTTTGATATTGGCTTAAATTATCATTTTAAACCTAGTATAAAAAGTTCATATGTAAGTCTGTCCTATTGGAATATTGGTATTGGAGACTTTTCAGTTGTAAGTCTTTTGTGTGGTTCATTTAATTATCGTGGTAAGAAAGGATTAACTGCACAATTAGGATTAGGTAAAGTTGTAAATGCTGGGCCGCTTGCGTATGATACTTATGACGTAATTCCTAGTTTTATGTTAATCTATTCAATTGGTATGTATTTTCCTATACTCTAATAAAGATGTATATTGAGGAAATTGTATATTGCACTCAAACTTTTATATAGAATTTTAACGAAAATTAAAAAAGGATATACAATATTTCGCAATAAAACACTTACATTTATATTTAATATAAGATACTTTATAATTGGTAAAAACAATTATCGTTCAAATAGGCTTTAACATATTCCCATTCATTGCGACGTAAACCCCATTGACCTATGACATTTGTTTTGTTCTTGCGAAGGTCGTGAAAATCTGAACCGCCTGTATAGGGGAGATCATGTTTTAGACAATGATCGATCAGAACACGTGAAAATGAACTGGTATGATTGGGGTGATAAGCTTCAAATCCGTTCACAGGTAACATTTTCATGACATCGAATGATAATTCGGGAAGGAATAAACCGGGATGGGCAAGAATACTAATACCGCCTGAAGCTTTGATAAGTTCAAGAGCCTCGTCAAAATCAAGTCTGGCTTTTGCAACATAGGCGGGTTTGCCATCACCAATATATTTTTGAAATGCCTGATTGAAGGATTTAATGTAACCTTTTGCGATCATAGCACGTGCAATATGCGGCCTTCCAAGAGTCGTTTCTACGGGGTAATTCTTTTTTACTTCATCAATGGAAAGTGGTTTGCCCAATTCACATAAGCGTTCGCACATCATCTCAATTCTTTTATAACGGACTTTTTGAAAATATCCAAGACGTTCACGGAATGCTTTATGCCGGGAGTCAAAGCCATAAGCCAAAAGGTGTAGGCCTACCTTATTGTATTTCACAGAGAGTTCAACTCCGGGTATGGCAATACCATTGTATACTTCTTTGAATTCTTTAAAACCATTAAAAGTATCATGATCTGCCAAGGCGGCAACTTCAATCTTTTTTTTGTGAAGCATATTCGCAATTTGAGTAGGGGAGTATTCGCCATCTGAGGCAGTGGAATGAATATGCATATCAGCAATGATAGCCATATCTGTTTGAGGATCCGGTGGGGTGCTGGTCATTTTAGAAAAGTTGATCGTCATAAGGCATAAAGATATGTGAATTGATGATATAAACAAAATGATTTCACATGGAACTTTCGTGAAATGCTATAGTAAATGCGGGTGGTAGAAATAGTATTGGCAAAAGAATAAAAAAGTCATATATTTTTGAACAACTAACTACCTATAGGAGGGAATAATGAAAAAGTTCTTGATCGTCATGTTGACAATCGCTTGCCTTGCCGGTTTTGCATTTGCAGAAGCTTTGGTAATTGGCGAAAAACCCGTTAAGCTAGAACTCGATGGTAAAAACGGCGGCCGTATGGATAGATCCGCATGGTGCAGCTCTGAACTGGAAAATACCGCTTGGGTAATGTTCTATGTTGATCCCGATGAATCTGATATGAATGAAGTTGCAGAAGATTCTCTTGATGTATTGGATATCCCAAAAACTTTATTGAAATCAGCAGCAATTATTAATTATAAAGGAACTAAAAGCCCCGGATTTATTGTAACGATGATCTTAAAAAATAAACAAAAGAAATATCCTGATACCTTATATTTGACAGATAAAAGACATGTATTTGTCGAAGAATGGGGTTTAACCGACAATAGTTACTGTACGTTGGTATTTGACAAAACAGGTGTTTTGGTTTATCGTTTTGATGGAAAGATGGATGAGGCAGAAATTGCCAAATATATAGAGACTATACAAGCTAATCTGTAAATACCATATGTTAAAAAGCGCGACTTCAATCGCGCTTTTTTTTACCTTAATATTTTGAAAAGAAGGAGATACAAATGGTAATTTCACCTATTATTATTTGGTTTGTTGTCGGACTGGTCCTAATCCTGATGGAATTTATTATTCCCGGACTTGTGATCGTTTTCTTTGGCTTGGGTGCTTGGGTTGCAGCCATATTTGTGTCGATTTTCCCATTGATGGCATTTTGGGTTCAGATGATGATATTTACCGTATTCGCCGTGGCAAGCTTAGTTCTTTTGCGCCGTACATTAAAAAAACGATTTTTTTCCAATCAGGAAGATGCCGAAAGTGAAGGTCTGGATGATTATATCGGTCAAAAGGCAGTAGTTGAAAAAGCTATCAAAAATGGTGAGGGAAAAATATTGTTCAAAGGTGTTTCTTGGTCAGCTTATGCTGAGGAGGATATTCCCGAAGGAACAAAAGTCACTATTATTGATAAAGACAGTATTAAATTAAAAGTACAACCTATTAAATAAGGAGAATTCAATGAATGATGTAGTAGGTACAATTATTTGGATCGGTCTATCTATTTTTGCCTTTGTTATTTTGGCAAAAAGTATTCGGGTCGTTCCACAGAGATCCGCCTTTATTGTTGAACGTCTTGGGAAATACAAGAAAACACTCACGGCCGGTTTCCATTTGTTGGTCCCGATCGCAGACCGTGTGGCTTACAAACATACTCTAAAAGAACAAGCTTTAGATGTTGCTTCTCAAACATGTATTACACAAGATAATATTTCAGTCGAAGTTGATGGTATTCTTTACCTGCAGGTTATGGATCCCATGAAATCATCTTACGGTATTGATGATTATCGTTTTGCATCCACCCAGCTGGCCCAAACGACCATGCGTAGTATTATCGGTCGAATGGAATTGGACAAAACCTTTGAAGAACGTGAAACAATTAATGTATCTATTGTTGAAGCTGTCGATAAGGCTTCGGATCCATGGGGCGTAAAAGTTACCCGTTATGAGGTCAAGAACATTACTCCGCCCCAGAGCATCAACGATGCTATGGAAAAACAGATGCGCGCTGAACGCGAAAAACGAGCTTTGATCGCTGAATCTGAAGGTGATAGACAAGCAAAGATGAACCGAGCCGATGGTGACAGGCAAGAACTTATCGCCAGATCTGAAGGTGAAAAACAACGCCGGATCAATGTGGCCGAAGGTCGTGCCGCCGAGATCGAAAAAGTAGCAATTGCAACAGCACTTGGACTAAAAGAGATCGCACATGTTATCAATGAAACCGGTGGTGCTGAAGCTGTAAATTTGCGTATTGCAGAGCAATATATCGGTGAATTCGGCAAGCTTGCCAAAGAAAATAATACCATGATCTTACCCAGTAATTTAACTGATATCGGTGGATTGGTTGCAACAATTGGTAAAGTGTTGGGTGATACGAAACTCAAAGTACCCAAAGAAGTGAAAGCACCTAAAAAATAAATGCGTTCACACACGGAATATTTGACACTAACAGTTCCTCAGCGTATGGATTTTGTGAATATCACGCCTAAGATATCTGAGATCCTTGACATATCCGGCATACAAGAAGGTTTGTGTCTGGTCAACGCTATGCACATTACCGCTTCGGTATTCATTAATGATGACGAATCAGGCTTACATGAGGATTACAAGAAATGGCTGGAAGATCTGGCTCCTTTTGATCCCTCTCCGAGAAGATATCAACACAATCGTACCGGAGAAGACAATGGTGATGCACATCATAAACGCCAGATCATGGGTCGTGAAGTGGTGGTTGCAGTTACCAAAGGTCGCTTGGATTTTGGTCCTTGGGAACAGATCTTTTACGGTGAATTTGATGGTCGCAGACCGAAGAGGATACTTGTGAAGATCATTGGTGAATGATTATTGATAAGTACGGAACGGTTTCAAACCGTTCCGTACATTTTAAAGCAGATTATTTTAATATTTTACTCCCTTCTTTCATCTTCTAAATGCTATCTCTTAAATTCTTTAAAAAAATTGCATATATCGCTTGACTGCAAGCCACTTAATGGATATATTTATCGGCTGTTTGTGATGCAGAAGAAAAAGAAATAGGAAACAAATAAAATGTATGCAATTGTAGAGATAAGTGGAAAGCAATTTAAAGTGGCGAAATCGGATTTCGTAAAAGTTCCCTTACAGAACGCCGCTGTTAAAGATAAACTTCAATTTACCAATGTAATGCTTGTTGATGATGAAGGTAAAGTTTCTATTGGAACACCTTTTGTTAAAAACGCAGAAGTGAGTGCACATGTAGTTGAACACGGCCGTGATAGAAAAATCATTGTTTTTAAAAAGAAACGCCGTAAAGATTATAAAGTGAAACGCGGTCATCGTCAGGGTTACACTCAGATCAAGATCGATGAGATCACTGTCGGTAAGCCTAAAGTAGCAGCAGCTCCAAAAGCAGCAGCACCAAAAACAGCAGCTCCGAAAAAAGCAACAGCACCAAAAACAGCAGCTCCGAAAAAAGCAACAGCATCGAAAGCTGTAGCGCCGAAAAAAACTGAAGCAGCGAAAAAGACTGAAAAGGAATAAATTATGGCACATAAGAAAGGTCAAGGTAGTACGAATAATGGTCGTGACTCTAATCCCCAATATTTGGGTGTTAAACGCTACGGCGGACAACTCGTAACAGCAGGTACCATCATCGTGCGTCAACGCGGAACAAAATTCTTTCCGGGAAAAAATACTAAAATTGGTGGCGATGACACGATCTTTGCTACAGCGGACGGCATCGTTCAGTTTAATACTAAACGCGGTCGTAAATTGATTGATATACTAACCGCTTAAGTTAAAGAAAAATATTATATAAACCCTATCCATGTGATGGGGTTTTTTGTATATATGAAGAAATAATTGGTAATCTGAGATCGTTTATCGTTTATCGTTCATCGTTTATCGTTCATCGTTTATCGTTTATCGTTTATCGTTTATTTTGCACCATGAATAGATCTTTCGACTTTGTCCGTCAGCCGACGGACTCCGCTCAAGATGACATATTCTTCCTCGCGCTTAAACCTTAAACCTTAAACCCCGCACTCCGAGCCTCCCCGTATATTTATTGTTCATCACAAAAAAAAGTCATACATTTCAAAAAATGGAAGAGACAAACTATGAGTAACAATAAAAAGAACAGTTTCGCACAAATCTGGGCACCATGGAGAATGGAATATATTCGTACACCTGAGGAAGATAAGCCAAAAGGGTGTATTTTCTGTACTAAACCCAAAGATAACAAAGATAAAGAAGATCTGATCCTTTACCGGGGAAAGCATGTTTTTGTAATCATGAACCGTTACCCCTATAGTAATGGTCATCTGATGGTTGTTCCTTATCGTCATATCAGTGATTACAGTACCTTGACTAAGGAAGAACTATACGAGATATCTGATGTTACTCAAATGGTCATTGAAGTGTTGAAAATAACAATGTACCCTCAAGGTTTTAATGTTGGTTTCAACCTGGGAGAATCAGCCGGAGCGGGTATTGCGGAACATATTCATCAGCATATTGTACCACGCTGGAGCGGAGATACAAATTTTATGCCGGTACTCTGCCATACTAAGGTTATGGTGGAAGGACTTACAGAATGTTGGATAGGACTTAAGAAAGAATTTGACGAATATAAATAGTTTAGGTGTAAAGGTGTAGGGTGTAAAGGTTAAGAGGGGAAGACAAGAGACAAATAATAAATATTGAATATTCGAAGTAAGTTAAGAATAACAAAATAAATAATGATACCAAAAATTATAAGTAACCTCTATACCCTATACCACTTAACCAGTTCCTTTGACATTGAAAAATACGCAAAATACTAAAAACTAATTATTTAAAATGACACATAGTTCAAAACTACATATAAGAAAACCCGCAGTAGCAGGTCAATTTTATCCCGGAGACCGTAGCACACTTATAAATATGCTCGATGAGTTTTTTGCTTCGGTAGAAAAGAGTCATATCAAGATAGATGATCATATCTCGGGATTGATCGCACCACACGCGGGATATGTTTATTCAGGGATACAAGCTGCAAAAGCTTATCAGAACTTAAAAAATAAAACTTATCAATGTGTTTGTATCATTTCCCCCAGTCACCGAGAGTATTTTTCCGCTATTTCCGTGTATTCGGGAGTAGCTTATAGGACACCCTTGGGTATTTGTCCGGTAGATGAAAAGGCAAGAATGATTGCCCTGGAATGTAAAGGTTTTATATCCGGAATGGAAGGGCATGGTGCTGAGCATGCACTGGAAGTTCAATTGCCATTTGTACAATACTTACTTGGGAATATCCCAATTTTGCCATTAGTCATGGGAGATCAAGGGATAAAAAGTATTGAAGAAGCAAGGGAGTGCATAAGAAAACTTTATGAAGCTTATGGAAAGGACATCCTTTTCATCGCCAGTTCAGATCTCTCGCATTTTCATGATAGTCATACGGCTAAAAATATGGATGGCGAATTTATAGCATTGTTAGAGAAAACGGATACGGAAAAAATAATTGAAAAAATACGATCAAATGATCTTGAAGCTTGCGGTGTTGGTCCAATTATTGCTATCTTAAAGGGTCTCGATATAAATAAGGAACATATCAAGGTTCTTGGCTATTCTCACTCGGGAGAGCTAATGAATGACCATGATTCCGTGGTGGGCTATACTTCAGCGCTGATATTGAAAAATCCGAAGGAATAATACATGATCGACGTACTTCTTTATAATGAAAATGAACATGGATTTTGGGATGACTTTGTCCATCAGGCGAACAATGGAACGATTTTTCATGAGCGAAAATTCATAAACTACCATCCCAAGGGAAGATTTAAAGATCATTCATTGATCTTTATGGAAAAAGGAAAGCCTGTCGCTCTTTTCCCTGCTGTAGAATTTAAAGATGATTCAAAACGTATTTTGTATTCTCATAGAGGCAGCTCTTACGGTGGGATCGTACAACCTTTGAATCAGGGTGTTGAGAAAAATGTTAAGATCGTGAAAGCCCTGGGAGAGTACGCCAAAGATCAGAATTTCGATTCGATCATTATGACATTGCCTCCGGATATTTACAATTACCAACTAAACAATTATCTTGAATTTGCCTGCTTCCGTGAAGGTTATACTTATCTTAAACGCGAAATATCATCCGTCTTGAAGCTTGAGGATGATATTGATAAAAATTTAGCGAAATTCAAGAGCACGCATCGGACTGCTTATCGTCGAGGCGAAAAAATGGGTGTACAAGTCAGGGAGACGGATGATTATAAAGCTTTTTACGCTATTTTAAAGAACAATCTAAAGATCAGGCATGGCGTAGAACCCACTCACACTTTAGATGAGCTTCTTGATCTTAAAAAACTCTATCCTGAACAGATCAGACTCTATGGCGCCTATCTTGAAAATACGATGATCGCCGGGATCGTGATGTTTGATGCAAATGAACTGGTGACCCTGGCATTTTATATATCACACAATGAAGCATATCAAGAATATCGCGGTGTGAACGTCTTGTTCAAAGAGGTTATTGCCGATAGTATTCAGCGGGGATTCCATTATTTGGATTTCGGGATATTTACGGTTAATATGGAACCCAATTACGGATTGGCAAGATTCAAAGAAAGCTTTGGCTCGGGTGGAGTATTTCGCGATACCTTACAATTGACAATTGACAATTGACAAAGGACAATTGATAAAGGACAATTGATAAAGGACAATTGATAAAGGACAATTGATAAAGGACAATTGA
>CAYNBL010000042.1:10749-17755 GCA_964395205.1 uncultured bacterium
TAAAGGACAAAGGACAATTGATAAAGATTAAGAGAAGATCAAAAAGATATTGTCATCTCGACCGAAACGATCCGGCAGTTGACGGAGAATGGAGCGGAGAGATCTATTCATGGTACAGATATTACCTTAAAGCATTGAATAATTGAAAATTGATGAATTGCATTCTTAAAGAATATTTATACAGGGACTCTCACAGATATCCTGAATCCCGAAGCTTCGGGACCGCTGGCCCCCGATCCCGATGTTTCGGGACGGGGTTCAGGATGACCCTAAGATAGGACGTCAATGGTAAAACAAGATATTATTCGCCTCAGTAAGCAGACCCTGGTCTACGGGATCGGCTATGTGGCTGCCCGAATGATCAATTTTTTGCTTTTACCCTTTTATTCTTACCATATTTCTCCCGAAGCATATGGAGCGGTTTCTCTGATATATGCATTTATCGCCTTTTTAAATATCTTTTATCATTACGGACTTGAGAGCGCATTCCTGCGTTTCTATTCCAGAACCGGAGAAGCCGAAGGGCATGGGAAAAAGGATGTATTTTCTACTGTCCTCACCTCTCTGCTGATAACCTCGATTGCCTTTTCCGCGCTGATCTGGCTTTTTGCTCCTGCTCTTAGTCGGATAATCTTAACTTCCTCCAATTACACACATATTATTCGCATGACCGCCGGGATATTGTTTTTAGACGCCATGTATCTAATTCCGCTGCATTATCTACGGATCAATAATAAAGCTTTTATTTTCACAATGATCACCCTGGTTAATGTCCTGATCAACGTCAGTTTGAATATTTATCTGATCCATTATCGGGGCATGGGTATCGAAGGTGTCTTTATCAGCAACTTGGTCGCTTCGGCATTCTCTTTTCTGATCCTCATTCCGGTGGTGATCAAAAACTTCAATGCTCAATTCTCGCGATCAATATGGAAAAAACTGATCTTGTTCGGTTTGCCTTTTGTTCCCAGCGGACTTTCAAGCATGATCATTGAATTGAGCGACCGGTATATGCTACAGTGGTTCAAGGGACTTGAAGATGTGGGGCTTTATTCGGCAGGTCATAAGCTTGGAATCTTTATGATGCTGGTCGTGATGGCATTCCGCTTTGCCTGGCAGCCTTTTTTCCTCCAGAAGCATGATGATCCGACCGCTCCACGTCTTTTCTCCAAGATCATGACATGGTTCGTTTTTCTGATGAGCATTGTCTTCCTTCTCGTAAGCTTTTTTATCAAAGAGATCGTATCCTTCGAGATCATGGGGCGGCATATTATTGCACAAAGTTATTGGGCGGGTATCACCGTGGTTCCGCTGATCCTGGCCGCTTATCTCTTTAACGGTATTTATATCAATTTCCATCCGGCGATATTTTATACCGGTAAGACGTGGGTTATATCTGTGATCGTCGGGATCGCTGCTCTGATCAATGTCGGACTGAACCTTATTCTCATTCCTCAAATCGGTATGATCGGCGCAGGTATCTCCTCGCTGTCTGCCTATGTGTTCATGGCGATATGTACTTATTTTGTTGTTAGAAAGTGGATGCCGATCGCCTATGAATGGGGAAATCTGGCGATCATGTTCGTTCTGACACTTGCTTTGACTATCGTATTCTTTGTTATTGGCATTCAAGCCGCATGGCTGAAACTTGTGCTGGTTGGGGCATATATGCTGATTGTTTTGTTCTTTATCTATCCAAAAATACGAGTCACAAAACATGCCGCATAGACTTCTTAAACATTCCGTGATCTATACCACGGGCAATATTCTTGCACGGGGACTGAACTTTATCATTCAGGTCACGATCTGGAGCAATCTTTTTCCACCGGAGATCTACGGTCAGGTTGCCTATTGCTATGTTTTTATCTCCTTTATGGCAGTGATCCTACCCTTTGGTTTTGATGCCGCGTTTATGAACTATTATGTGCGAAAGAATGAAAAAGCGGCTTACCTGAAAAATACGATCTTGTTCATGATGATATTAGCGCTGGCATTTATCGGCTTGGCTTTTCTATTCAGGAATACTCTAAGTCCCTTGGCCATTAGAACCGATTCCACAACACTGTTCTCGCTATCTCTGGCCATTCTCTTTTTTGATATCCTGAATAATCAGGGCATTCTCTATCTCAGGGCGGAAAATCGTGCGATTTTGAGCGTGGTACTGCAAAATATTGAGATCGTGATCCGATTGGTTTTGTTACTTTTATTGGTCTCGGTGTTCACCAAAAATATCCAATATATTCTCTGGGCAAATGCCGCTTCCTCACTGGTGCTTTTTGTTGCCTTGATCTTTATCATGCTGCCGGCTATGAAGGGAGCAAAAATATCCACGAGGATCATGAAAGAGCTGTTCTTTTTCGGACTGCCTTTTATGATCGCCGGATTATTCGATAGGACCATTGAGTTGGCCGATCGCCGGCTGGTCGGGTATTTTATGGGGGATGAAGCGACAGGTCTGTACGTGGCTTCCTATACGGTGGCAGTGTTGATCCGTTTGCTGGTCTACAGCTTTAATGCCGGATGGCAACCGTATTTCTTGAGAGAAGTGGATAAAGAGGAGGGGAGAGCAAGGTTAGAGAAGATATATCTTCAAACCGGCGTGATCTTTGTTGCGATCTGGTTCCTGGCATCTCTCTGGGTTCCCGAATTGGTCAAGATACCTTTAGGACAAGGGCGATATATTCTGCATGCCAGTTATTGGGATGGCATTCCTATTATTCCCGTGATCATGGGCGCTTATGTCATGATGGGATTGTATTTGTTGCAACTGCCCGTTCTTTATCATAAAAATAAGACCGGGATGAATGCCGTATTTATGGGGATCGGTGCAATTCTTAACCTCAGCCTTAACCTAATCCTTATTCCCAAGATGGGGCTCATGGGTGCAGCTATCGCCACCGCAGCGGCTTATTTGGTCATGGCTCTTGGCATTCGCTTTTGGGCAGTTAAAAAATCGGATATCAAGCAAAAGAACGGAAAACTCGTCCTGATCCTGCTTATCTCCGTTACCGTATTTGTAGTATTAAATTTACTGAACATCTCTCTTCTGTGGAAGATCCCCGTTTCCCTACTCTATATTGCTCTTGTCTGGCTGATCCAGCCGGTGAGGGTGAGAGAATTGCTAAAGAAATAGGTATTAAGAAAAAAACGAAAATGTAAGCAAAAACCCCACAATAGGGGAGTGGTTATAATTTAGATAAATATACCGCTTGTTATGTGCTGGCATCTTACTCAGTCTTTTTGAGTTGGGTATAATTTTCTATTTTTTTGTTTCTTGACCTAATAAAATTCATTACTCCTTTTTTATATAATAGATATTTGTCAGTATTACAAAATGTGGGAGGAGTTTTGAAGTCATCAAAAGGCAAATAAAATTTAATATTTTTGTTTTCATCAATCAAATCTTCCAATAAAAAGAAATTGATATAGCCGATAAAATTGTCAAACAAATCGAAGAAGTTTTTATATCTCAATAAAGTGTCATAAAGCGGACTTTTTTGTCCCAAATAAAAGAGACGAATACATTCTAACGTTAAGTCGAATCTATCATCAATTAAACTATTTACCCCACGTGCTTGATTGATTGTATGATTACCGTCAATTCTGTTATTTGGAAAAACAGTATAAGCTCCAATGGTAGAACCTGTATCAAAAAGCTCATCTACTTCGCTTGGGATTTGTTTTGTAAGCCAATGCTTTCGTTTATGGTTTTTATACGAGTGTGTTATAGCATCGCTACCCAAAAAGAATTCTCCAAGTTCTGACTTATGATATAAATAAACGCCATTTTTATTATCATATAATTCAAAGATTTTACCATTTGGCAAAGGTTTACTCCATAATATCTTATGGTATTTTCGGAGTGTTGGACTGGTGCTGTCAGGGTCTCCGCCTCTTGCATCGGAGTAAAAATTATAATTTGTGTCAATTATCATTTTTCCAATCCGTTTTTAAATTGTTCCATTTAAGTGTCGTTCCCGTTTAATGTCTCAAACTGCTATCTTCCAACACGCTGTCGTCTGCTTGCCAATAACGGTTGCGGTATGAAATCGTTGGGGATTGCGGACTACAAACTTGTCCAGTTACACCAAACTTGATGCGTGGCAGAAAGCTCGCATAACCACTTAAACCCCAATGTTTTATACCGCGTGTTAGGCACTGGCATTCATTCATTTCTATATATTTTATCTTTCAAATTTGCTACAATTTCTATTTCTTAAAGTGCGTTGGCAAGACATACTCTTTTGCAATTTTTGGTCAAGTGCTGGCTCGTGCGAATTGCAAATGTGTATGGCTTTTGCGATGGCTATCCAATTTGTTTATATCTTTTTGACCTCATATTAAATGCTTGTTCACTTCCTTCCATTACATCACAGATTTCTTTCTTAATTGCAGTTTGTTCAACTGTTCCTTCATTAAATATTTTTAGTCTTTTACTTTCCGTGTCCATAGAAATAATATATTCAGCATCTCCATTTACTGGAATATTCGCATTATGAGTAACAACAATTAATTGTCGATTTTCTTTTGCCTTTTTTAATCTATCTACTATTAAGTCATAAACAAGTCTATTATCTAAATCATCTTCTGGTTGGTCAAGAATTAAAGGAACTTTACCATAAGAAAGAATAAAGGTCAAAATAGCAGTTGTCTTTTGTCCTGCTGATGCAGTTGATAAAGATTTAAACGGTGCTTTTGAAGTCGGTTTGTACTGAATTTCAATTTCATCTTCTGGTAATAAAAGTTCAATTTCATCAATCTGACCATCATTCAATGATTTTACCAAGTTTACAAAATGACCTGAAACTACTGCACTTACATCTTCATCTTTTCTAATCTTCAAAAATACATTTCGTACTTCCTTTATTTTTTGCTCTACATTACCTATAAAACACAAATTTGTCAAATTGTCAATGTCATCTTGAAATGAGAAATTTTCTCTTTGAATTATTTTCCTTAATCTCAATTCAAAATCTGTTTTATTACGAAAAGCATTAATGTTAATTTTAACCTTATCGTCCTGCAAAATTCCCGAAACAAATTCTTTTCTTTTTGCGGTCAATTCTTTGCTTTTGTTCAAATACTCATCTTGAAGGCTTTCTTTTTCTGCAATGTCAGCATTACGAATAATGGTTTTGGCATTAATGATTTCAAGGTCTTTTTCTAACTCTGCTTTTTCTTGGGTTAATTTTTCAAAATTCTCAATGTCATTTATACCTTCCTTTTCTAATTCAAGTTTTTTAGTGGAAAAGTCGTTTGTGTTTTCATCATAATCTGTTTTCCAAACAGAATTCTTAACAGAATTTTCAAAATCTTCTTTTACCTTTTTAAGAGCTCCCTTTTGTTTGTCCAGTTCTGCCTTTATAGTTGCTAAACTATCAATTGCAGTTTTAGAAATAGGTTTTAAAACACTACTATGAGTGTCTTTAAAATCTAAAAATTCAATATCGGTTATTTCAAATTCTTGAATTAATGAGTTTAGGAGGATTTCTTTAGCTTCAATATCATTTTTGAAGCGATTAATGTTTACTTCTTCCTTTGCAAATTTCTCTTTTGAAGTGAGAAGAGTCGCAATGCCACTTTGCTGTAGTTTCTTTATACTTGTATCAAGGTCTTTTATTCGAGTTTCAATTTTCCCTTTACCCAAAAGTAGTTGGTCAATTGTTCTTATTCCTGCTGATTTTTCAAAGAATTTATTTTTTATAAGTTCACGTTCAGATTTTATTCTCTCAACATCTTCAATAGCTTTGTCGATTCTTTCTCGTAAGGCGTTAGGCTCCTGTGCTATTTCATAAATCTGTTTTTGGGAATATTGCTCAAATTCTAAGAAATCAATATACCCTTCATCTGTTATAATTTCCCAAGTTGCAGATTGTTCATCAAACCTTTCAATTTTAATTTCTTGCACAGCAGAATTTTGAATGTTTGAAGCAGTAACTTTGTGTAAAGAACTGTCTCTTACAATTTCTATTTCAATAACTGACTCATCATTTAGAACTCCTTTTTTCGGGCGACCTGTTTCAATCCTATAAAACTCTTCGTGGTCTTTTAAAATATCGGTTAAACCATCTAAATCAATTACTCTATTGAAAACACCTCTGATAAATCTTAAAACACTCGATTTTCCACTTCCTCTACCTCCAATTATAGTATTCAATTGAGGATTAAAGTCAAGTTTTAATGGAGATGAATCATTGGTGATTGTTGTATTGGATATGGAAATTGATTTTATCCAAACATCAGGAGTATTATATGGTGAGTTTGGGCTTTCAAATTCGTTTTTAATTCTAAATTGTGGCAATAAAAATGCTTGTCGTAAACCTTCAAGGGTTGGTTCTCTATCCATTTTAATCCAAGTGTAATGACTACCAATTCCCCATAAGCCGTGTTTGGGGTTGTTTTGTTCGTGAGGATTATCTGAAAATGTTAGCAAAGCAACTTTTGCTTCCAAAGCATATTTCGCAGAAGTATACCATTTTTTCACAGTGGAATCATCTATTGAAGGAGTTGGATTCCCATAGTAATTATTTAACTTGACTTTAAGTTCATCATTATTCGAAATTTGTAATTCCTTATTTAGAAAATCTTTATGGACAATTTGAACAGCATTTATATTTTGATTTGAAAAGAATTTTTTAAGATTTTCAACGCTCACATCTCCAAGACCATTATACTCATCAATGTGAGCAGGAATTACAATAGCCCCATCTTTATTTGCTAAATCAGCAATATCAAAAATGCTTTTTACTGTTGATGCTGTTTGTTTTCCAAAATCATCAGCTTTAATATCTGCACGAACTAAAAAATCTCTAATGTCGGCAGATGTTTTTGAAACATCAAATAGTATAAGTAAGTGGACTTTAGCACTATCACAAGTTATTTCAACACCAGGGAAAACTGTAAGGTTTTTGTCTTTTGCAACTTCTTTTATTGCATCTACACTTGTGCCAATATTATGGTCAGTTATTGCAACGCAATTTAAACCTTGCTCAATTGCTCTATCGAC
>CAYNBL010000043.1:0-17644 GCA_964395205.1 uncultured bacterium
AGAACTATTTATCACGAAGCGATATCTCAGAGATCGCTGCAGAAATGAATTTGTCCTCCGCACATGTCTACGGAGTAGCATCTTTTTATCATTTTATTGATTTAGAGGAGCGGGGTCAAAATATTATTTGGGTATGTAAAACAATTAGTTGTTCCATGAAAGGTTCAAATGATATTGTAATGACTTTGAAGGAACGCTTAAAAGTCAAATTGGGTGAAACAACAAGTGATGGTAAATTTTCTTTATTGGAGACAAACTGTATTGGATGGTGCCATAAAGGTCCTGCAATGCTGATCAATGATGAACCATATACGGATTTAACACCTGAAAAAGTCATTCAGATAATTGATGACTACTATAAAAGTAATTAATAAAAAAAAGGTTAAACAGAATGGCTAAGAAAAAAGTAAAAAGAGTTGACCTTATTTTTAAGGGTTGTGATTGCAATAAAGTATTAACAGATGCCCTCAAAATGCCAAAAGAAGAAATCATTCAAATGTTGCTTGATTCAGAATTAAAAGGTCGCGGTGGCGCCGGTTTTCCCACCGGATCAAAATGGAAAATGGCTGCAGCAGAAAAAGGCAATCGAAAATATATTATTTGTAATGCCGACGAAGGTGAACCCGGTACCTTTAAAGATCGTGAAATTCTTGATCAGATCCCTTTAAAGGTTTTAGGTGGCATGGCGTTAGGTGCTTATGTTACCGGAGCACGGGAAGGATTTATTTATCTCCGGCATGAATATCGTTTTTTAATACCTAAACTGAAAAAAGCACTGGAAACATTCCATCAATGGATGGAAGATTTTGAGCTAGATTTTACTGTTAAGCTATTTATCGGTGGTGGTGCATATATTTGCGGTGAAGAAACTGCTCTTATTGAATCTATGGAAGGAAAACGCGGTGAACCACGTAATAAACCACCCTATCCGACCCATGACGGCTATTTAGGTAAACCTACTGTTGTAAATAATGTTGAAACACTCGTTTATTCTATGATGGTTATGTATATAGGTGCCGATGAATTTAAAACAATGGGAGTCAAAGGATCAAGTGGATCAAAATTATTTTCCATATCCGGAGATACACCGAAAGCAGGAATTCATGAATTGGAACTTGGAATGTCAATAGATGATTTTGTTAAAGAATTCGGTGATGGTAATACAAAATCTGTCCAGGTTGGCGGTGCATCCGGTTTTTGTGTCCCCCGTAATCGTTTCAAAGAGGTTCATGTTGGTTACGAAGATGGATTAAAGGGATACTCAATTCCAACCGGTGGTTCGATGATGCTTTTTAATAGCTCGCGTTCAATGTATAACGTACTTCATAATTATTTGGTCTTCTTTGAAGAAGAATCCTGTGGACAATGTACACCCTGTCGTGTTGGCTGTCAGCAACTATTAAAAGGGGTTGAAGCAGTCAAATATGGAGAAAAAAGCCACAAATATCTGGACGATCTCTTGCACCTTGCAAAAACGATGAAACTAACTGCAAAATGCGGATTGGGTCAGTCAGTTGCAAACTCATTCTCTTCAATTGTAGAGAATTTCAGAGAAGAAATGATTTATTAATACGAGGTAAAACATGTCAAAAAAGATGATTAATTTAGTCATAGATGGAAAAAAAATAACTATTCCTGAAGGGACATTGCTCTTGGAAGCGGCTAGATCAGAAAATGTAAAGATCCCGACGCTGTGTTACCATGAAGACCTTTGTGTTGCAGGTAATTGTCGCGTATGTGTTGTTGAAGTCGAAGGATGGCGTACGCTTCCTGCAGCATGTGCAACGCCCGTTATGGAAGGAATGGTTGTTTATACAAACTCACCATTGGTTCGCCGCGCTCGTCGTGATGTCTTGGCAATGTTGATATCCGAGCATTCTACGCAATGTACAACGTGTTATCGTAGTACAAATTGTGAATTACAAGATCTTGCAGCTGAATACAATATCGATAATGAAATTTATATTAATTTGATCAAAGATAAGGTATTTACTATTGATCGTTCATCATGGTCAATTGAAAAAGATGAAAGTAAATGTATTCGTTGTCAACGCTGTGTCCGTACCTGTGCAGAACTACAAAAAGTGAATGCACTCGATGTTATTCATAAAGGTGCGCAAATGAGAGTTACCACATTCTTTGATACAGAGATGAGTGATGTTGTTTGTACTAACTGCGGTCAGTGTATTAATCACTGTCCCACAGGCGCTTTAACGGAACGTCGCTATATTGATGGTATTTGGGATGCTATTGGAGATCCGAGTAAACATGTTATTGTTCAGACAGCTCCGGCAGTTCGTGTTGCACTGGGCGAAATGCTGGGATATGAACCGGGAGCTCGTGTAACAGGTCAAATGGTAACAGCTCTTAAACGTATGGGCTTTAATTCGGTCTTGGATACCGATTTTAGCGCAGATTTAACTATTGTAGAAGAAAGTTATGAACTTCTACAACGTTTAAAGCGTAAATTAGTTAATAATGAAAATATCGCTCTTCCCTTAATGACATCTTGTTCTCCTGCATGGATCAAGTTTATTGAACATATGTATCCGGATTATTTAGACCATTTATCCAGCTGCAAATCGCCACAGCAGATGTTTGGCGCCGTTGCTAAAACATATTATGCTCAAAAAAGAAAATTAGACCCAAAAGATATTGTAAATGTGTCTATTATGCCCTGCTCCGCAAAGAAATTCGAAGCCAATCGTATGGAAATGAAAGATAGTGGCTATCCGGATATCGATCTGGTATGTACAACGCGTGAATTAGGACATATGATCCGTCAGTCGGGTATTAATTTTAAAGAATTACCTGACTCGGAATATGATAATTTTATGGGTGAGTCTTCCGGAGCCGCAGTCATCTTTGGGGTAACCGGAGGTGTAATGGAAGCAGCTCTGCGTACCGCTTATGAAATTGTAACAGGTCGTGAAGTCCCATTCGAGGGCTTGAATATTACACCTGTACGAGGTATGGAAGGTATTCGTGAAGCAAAGATAAAACTGGAAAATGTGCTTCCGGACTGGAGTTTCCTCGAAGGTGTTGAACTTGCAGTTGCAGTTGCGCATGGACTTACGAATGCTGCGCAGATCATGGATGATATTGTTATTGGTGAATCACCGTATCATTTCGTAGAAATAATGGGATGCCCGAGTGGATGTATAGGAGGTGGTGGACAACCGATTCCTACCAATGACGAGATTCGCAGAAAACGCGCAGAAGCCATTTATACGGAAGATGAAAAAAAGAAAATCCGGAAATCACATGAAAATCCGGAAGTCATTAAACTGTATGAGGAATTCCTTGGAGCTCCTTTGGGTGAATTATCACATAAATTACTTCATACGAAATATACACGCCGTGAACGTGTATAATTCTTGATAAATTACAGTAGGGGCTCGACATGTCGAGCCCTTTTTTATTTTGACAGGATTTTTTCTGACAGGATAACAGGATTACCAAGATTTTAAATATTCCGGTAGAATCACAAGATCTATGGATATGTTTTTGATAATATAATTCCCGGTCTTTTTTATGATCGATTTAAAAAACCCGGTTTAATCCGGTATATCTAAATTACTCAATCTCAATCTAAATCTTAATCTTAATCTTAACCTTAACCTTAACCTTAACCTTGATCTTGACCTAAGTTATCAACGCCATCACCACATCCCCCACATTCGTTCCCGAATATCCTGTAATTAACAGAGATCCGCATTGCTTGTGAAAATGAAAGGAATCATGATTTTCAAGGTGTTTTGGAATGGAAAGCGCAAGGGATCGTGCGGTTTTGTATGTATCGGTATCCACAATTGCACCTGCTGCACCTCCAACACCATCTATTCCATCCGATCCGGCAGAGAGAAGGGTCATACCGGGTGTGTCCTGAAGTTCGGATAGGACTGACAAGGCCAATTCCTGCGATCTCCCACCTTTACCCGGGGTCTCATTGAGTGTTACCGTCGTTTCACCGCCAAAGATCATACATGTGGGTTTTTGGCCGGAATAATACTTTAGCATATCTGCGATCATTTTACCTGCTTGATTTGCTTCACCGAACAAACTTTCCGGGAAACTCAGGGGGCGGATACCTTCGTCAAAACAGATCAATTCTGCGGCTTCGAGTAAATCCATATTACTGCCAACCAAATAATGGGGAATGTTATCTATATTCACGGCTGGACCGTATCCTTTGAAAATATCAATTATATGACTCGGGAGGACATTTTCAAGCTGATATTTTTTGATCAGACTATGAATCTTATCTTGATCTATATTGCTTTTATAGAAGGGTCCCGAACCAATCACAGAAAGCTCGTTACCCGTCACATCCGAAAGAACGAATATATGGCATTTGGCTTTACACCTTTGGGCTAATTTTCCGGCTTTTACCTGAGATAATGCACCACGGAGCACATTTATCTCATTGATGCTCATCCCACATGAAAGTAAAGCCTTTGTGACCTTTTGAACATCCTTCAATGAAATACCGGTTTCAGGAAATTCAAGGAGTGAAGAAGAACCACCGGAAAGGAAGTAGACCAGAGTATCATTTTTTGTCAGGGAATCTATAAGTTCAAGCATGCGTATTCCGGCTGTATGGCTTTTTTTACCCGGAACGGGGTGATTGCCTTGCATGACGGTAAAGAGAGCTCCTGAAGGCTCTGAGGGTGAAATAAAGAGTGATTTATCGGGTTTGCGTGATAAATAGGGCAAAATAGCTTTCCCCATGGAAAGTGAGGCCTTTCCGGAGCCTGCAAATATCAATCTTCCGGGAGTATCAAGATCTATGGGAGTATTTTTATAATAAAGTGTGTGATCAAATACATGTAAGTATTTTTGATACAGAGCATTTGCCTGCACTGCATCAATGATCTTATGATAAGCGTTTATTAGGAATTCTTTTTCTTTAAAAGGCATACCAGCCTCACAAGTAAAAGTAGAACCGTCCCGGTTACAATTATGATGGGACCGGTCGGAAGATTAGTGTAATAGGCAATAAAAAAACCGCCGATAAAAATAACCAATGACACTAAAATGGACATCACGATGATCGTCGGTAATCGTTTGAATAGCGGAAGAGCGATGAGTGGTGGAATGGTCAGAAGAGCCAGTACAAGAATAATACCCACTGAGCGGATCATCAGTACAACGGCGATAGCAACGAACAAGTAAAATAATAAACGGTAAAGCTTGACCTTTATTCCATGCAATGCGGCAAATTCTTTATCAAAGAGATAGACGATCAGTGGTTTATAGAAGAGAAACAGGAAAATGAGCAATATGATATTATAGATGCCAATATTGAAAATATCACCTCGTGTAACCGTCAATATATCTCCAAAAAGATAGGTCAGTAAGTTTGGAGCATATCCCGGAGTGATCGTGATAAAAATAATACCCAGTGACATGCCGAATGCCCAAAGAACACCGATAAGCGCATTGTGTGTTTGTAATTGTTTTTCATTACTCAGCCCAATAAAACTGCCTGAAGCTAATGCAACGGTAAAAGCCCCCAGAATCGGGTTCAACCCGAGGAAATAAAATAATCCCAATCCGCCAAAGGAAGCATGGGCAATACCTCCGATAAGAAAAGTATCACGTTTTATCACGATCAATGAACCGATGATCCCGGCTGTAATACTTAAAAGAAAACCGGCGATCAGAGCATTTTGTACAAATTCATATTGAAGGATATTCATTTGTGATCCTTTAGTACGCGGTGGGGGAGTCCGTGTCCGATCAATTCGATCGGGCAACCATAAACTTTTTCGAGTGAGCCTTCAATATGCTCATCTCGGCCATGATAATATAATGTACGGTTAACACAGGCAATATTTTTAACTTGATCATCAACGGCCGATGTATCGTGCGTAATCATAACGATCGCGATCGTTTCGTTTAAATATTTTAGTATTTGAGAAAGATTTCCACGTGATTCCGAATCAATAAAAGTCGTTGGTTCATCAAGAAAAAGTATTTTAGGGTTTTGGATCAGAGCGCGTGCAAGAAGTGCACGTTGTAATTGGCCGCCTGATATTTCCGAAATTAGAGAATGTGCGATATCATTCAACGAAAAGGCGACTAGCTGTTTTTCAATGAGATCTTTGTTGTCATCATTCCGTCTTTTAAAAGGATGATACTCACCAATGAGTCCGGTTTCAATAAAGTCATAGACGCGTAAGGGCATGTATCTGTCGAAAGTTGTGAATTGGGGGACATACCCAAACTCAGGACGTGAGATATTGTGATAAACGATCTTACCGCTTTGAGGTTTTAATAAACCCAGCATACATTTTAATAGAGTAGTTTTTCCACCGCCGTTTGGACCCATGATCACGAGATAATCACGTTCATATAAAGGCAGTGAGATATCGCTTAATATCTCTTGTTTCCCATCAAATGAGAAGTGAAGATGATCAATTTCCAGCAGCGTCTTTTGGCTCATATATCCTCTATTGACTTAAAGTAAAAAACCCGGCTTGAGTGCCGGGTTTTTTATATTTATCCGGGAATCCGGCAGGGATGAAGCCTGTCCAGGAGACCTATTTTTTTTTCTTTTTTTCTTCTTTTTCTTTGAAACGATGTTCCCATGCAATAAGAATGGGAGCAGCTACGAACATGGAGGAATAAGTACCGACGATCACACCAACCACCATAGCGATCGAGAAACCGAAAAGTACTTGTCCACCAAAGATAGCCAAGATCAATACAACAACGAAAGTAGTCAATGATGTGATGATCGTTCTTGATAGAGATTGATTTACACTAAGGTTAATGACCTCTTTTAAAGGTTTTCCTTTGTGGATCTTGATGTTCTCACGAATACGGTCATAAACCACAATGGTATCATTCAAAGAATAACCCACAATAGTCAAGAATGCCGCCAGTACGGGCAATGAAAATTCCCATTGGAAGAATGAGAAAAATGCCAGAGTGATGAGCACATCATGAATTAAAGCAACCACAGCGCCGATCGCGAACTTGAATTCAAAGCGGACGGTAATATAGATTAAGATCAATAAGAGCGCAATACCTACGGCTTGGTAGGAATTGTTCCGCATTTCGGCACCCATTTTAGGACCAACCTTATCTATTCGAAGAATTGTGTCTTCAGGACAGGTTAAAGCTGATTTTAACAATGAATCAGAATTTTCTGCCTCTGAAGCATTTATTGTGATCATGTATTCATTTTCACCGGAGCTTTTGATCTCAGGATTTCCAAGATCTTTATCGGTAAAAATGGCGCGTAACTCTTCTGCAGAAATGATTTCTTTGAATTGGATCTGCATCTTTGCACCACCGGCGAAATCTACACCGTAATTCAATCCCTGAAAGATCAGGGAAACGATACCTGCAACAATGATCACGATTGAAATGATAAAAGCGATTTTGCCTTTACCGACTATATTATAATTTGGTTTTTTAAAAAATTGTAGCACGGTTGCCTCCTATATACTGAGCTTGTTTAAGGGTTTTTTACCGTGTGTGAACGATGTAAAGATCGTCCTTGAGATAAAGTAACCGGATACAAAGTTAAAAATAATACCCCAGAACAAGGTTATCGCAAATCCACGAATGGGACCTGAACCGTACTGCATTAAAACCAGAGCGACTATCAGGGTTGTCAGGTTTGCATCAAGAATTGTGACAAATGCTCTTGAGTAACCGTTATCCACAGCGGATCGAATCGTTTTACCTTTGAGGAATTCTTCACGAATTCTTTCGAAGATCAAAACATTTGCATCCACCGCCATACCCATGGTCAAAACAAGACCGGCAATACCCGGAAGTGTCAGAGTTGCACGTAGGGAAGCAAGAATGGCAAGAACAAAAATAATATTCAAAACCAAGGTTGCGATAGAAATTGTACCTGCACCGCGGTAATAGAAGATAATGAATAGAGCTACTATGACCAGACCGATTAACATAGAGCGGACACCACGATCAATAGAGTCGGCTCCCAAGGATGCACCAACAGTGCGTTCTTCGATAATGTCAATAGGAGCAGGAAGTGCACCGGCCTTAAGAACGATCTCAATATCCTGTGCTTCTTCTAAGTTTGCAAAACCTTCAACAACAGTTCGACCATTAGGGATCTTATTTTGGATGCGTGGTGCCATTTGGACTTTATTATCCAGAACTATGGCCAAGCGTTTATCTACATTGGCACCTGTCAGACGCGCCCATGTTTTGGTACCTTCAGGGTTCATGCGAACATTAACAATTGCCTGACCCATTTGCTCGCTGGAAACGCTACCAAGTTCGGCTTTAGCTTCTTTGACGGCTTCACCGGTCATACCGGCTTCACGGTTAACAAAGAAGAGCGAGTAATATTTATCTTTCCCACCATCGTTGGTTTGGACCTCCTTAGTACGTCCCGAAAAGAGAATACGCAGATCATTGGGAAGAACCCGTTTAACTTCCGGATCGTTCAAGATCATATTTACTGCATGGCGGTTCTCAACAGGAACACCAATGTCCCAACCAAGATTTCTTAAAAGTGCACTGAATGGTTTGTCGGCAGCAAGATTTTCATCAACCAGAACGGAAGAGTCTGCTGTACTTGCATCACCTTCGGGAATACCGAGAAGCTCACTCACAGATATTTCTTTGTCTGCGCTGGTTGTATTGGATACAACAGCAGTATCTATCTGTGATATGTCTTCAGGATTAATGCGTTTAACAGCGGCATCGATCCTGCTAATAATATCTTGTGTATATTCTGCATCTTTTAAAAGAACAAATTCCAGCAATGCGGTACTGTGAATAATATCTTTTGCACGTTGAGGATCATCAATACCGGCCAATTCAACGATGATACGTTTTTTGCCAACCAATTGGATAATAGGTTCAGCAACACCAAATTCGTCAACACGGTTACGGATGATCTCTTCTACACGAATGACAGCGTGCTCTGTTTCAGTCAGCAGATTACTAATCACTGATTTATTATCAGTTTTGCGTTCTTCTGAAGGGAAGTATCGACTGAGACGTAAACTATCTTCATCTGCTGTTTTCAACATGATATCAAGATAATCCATTTCAGGACTCGCTTTATATTTCGCATTTACTTTGTCCATATAGTCGTAATAAGCTCGTGATTGATGTTGAGCTATATTTTTAACGAAATTTGCAACATTTACTTCAAAAACAAGATGCATACCACCTTGAAGATCAAGACCACGCTTAATGATCTTAGATTCAAGGTCGATCAATTTACCTTCTTCTTTCAGTTCGATTTTTTCTGCGTTAGTCAAACGTTCATATTGCAGTGTCGGTACTAAAGAGTAAACCGCCCAAGCCAACAATACAGCCACGATGATATAACGCCAAATTAGCTTTTTAGACATACGGGATTGAACCTCCATATTCTGTTAAAATATTACCCCTTGCTTTGTGGGGATAATGTAATTCATATAAAGAGCAAAGCTGTCAAATTTAACGGATGAAAGCTTTAAAACAAAGAAAAAAGTATAAAGGACGATAAACATAAAATGTAAGACTTAAAACGTGAATCATGAGGTGTAATTCGTGAGATGATGAAGCATAAAATAATTTGTCTACATGAAATTAATATTAGCTATGTTCATGATCCATCACGCATGATTTGTTATTCACTTTTAGACTTTCCTCATAGGCCTGGCTAAAGTCTGCACAGTCATACTCCTTACCCTTTCTCTGTCAGCCGACGGAAACGGATGACAGATCGGAGTTGGGGCACTACGGAGAATAAATATACTTTTGCCTTTGTACTTGACAATATAGTCTCTTCACAGCCCATAGCTCAAATATCATATTATATTAATCAAAAAAATAAAATAATTTCATCAACCTATAAAAAATATTAGATTATGCGGCTCAGTTAAAAAAGGGAATATATGTCAAAAGAAAAACCAGTAATTATTATTGATGCCATGGGTGGTGATTTTGCTCCGGGTATAACGGTTGACGGTACCTGCCAAATGGCCGCAGAATCAAATGCTCATTTTATTATGGTAGGGGATGAAGCAAAGATCAAGGTCGAACTAGAAAAACATACCTATAATAAAGATCAGATCAGTATTGTTCATACGGATGAAGAGATCACGATGGATGATTCCCCGAGAACCGCGATCCGTGAGAAAAAGAACGCGTCTGTTCTTGTAGCGGCAAGAATGCTGAAAGAAGGTAAAGGTGATGCTATGGTATCCGCCGGCAGTACGGCTGCCGTTATTCTTGCAGCATCTCTTTATATAAAACGTATACCGGGTGTAAAACGCGCTGCGATCGGAACGATTTTTCCAACGTTGAAAGAAGACAGAAAGGCCAATCCTTATTCTGTGATCATGGATGTCGGCGCAAATGTCAGCAACACTCCCGATGACCTTGTTCATTACGCATATATGGGTAAAACCTATCTTGAAGAAGTCTTTGATTTCAATAATCCAAGTATCGCTTTACTGAATATCGGTGCCGAAGAGCATAAGGGTAACGATACGATGAAAGCTGCATATAAAATACTCGAATCACGAGCGGATCTCAATTTCATCGGCAATATCGAAGGCAATGACATCACGAACGGTAAGAGCGATGTGATTGTCTCGGAAGGCATGTTGGGTAACGTTGCCATGAAATCGGTGGAAGGTGTCGCGGAAAGCGTTAAACGTTTGGCAAAGATCGCCATGAAAGGCAAACTGGTTTGGAAACTGGGATTGCTTTTACTTTCCGGCGGTATCAAAAAACTCATGAAAGTAGCTTCATATGAAGAATACGGCGGTGCACCTATCTTCGGTTTTGACAAACTGGTGATAAAAAGTCATGGACGTTGCAATGCCTATGCATATAAAAATGGACTACGAACTGCGCTGAAAGCCGTCGAAATGGATATGATCGGATTTATGCGTGATTCCATATCAAAATTTGAAGCTGAAAAAGAAAACCGTGAACCGTAAACCGTAAGACGTGAGACCAGCCTTCGCCATCAACTTCGCCAAGGCTTCGCTGGTCAGGAAGGCTACGGCCGGCAGGCGTGAGACGTAAATCGTAAAACGTGGCTGATAACCTGTGATCGACCTATCCTGCGTAGCTCCTTGAGCGTAGAAGGATAATTCGGATGCATGATAAGAATTATGTCACTCTCAAATTCAAATAAATTTATGTTGTAAAGACAAGGCATTGCCTTGTCTCTTCAAAATCTAAAATTCTCAATTTCTAAACCCTTTACTGACTATTATACTATATTTTTCTATAAACAAAAACAAATCATCATTAAGTATTTGTTATTCATTTCGCTTTGTTTATTTTCGTCGGAATTAGCCAAAATTCGTAACTCTTAAAATCCTCAAAAAACCGCTAAAATAATGGAAAAAAGCAAAAACTCATGTTTACATTTAACAAAAAATATCATTAAATTAGCACATAATTGAGAGACTCTTGTCACTAAACAAGATGGGATGTGATCCCGGTAGAATGAAAAGCGGGATCGATGTTTTAAGCGGGATCATAAAATAGTGGATCTCGTAAGCTTTGCTTATATTTTAGGAGGAAAAAACAGAATGAGCAAACATGAATTTATTAACACTGTTGCTGCAAGAAACCCCAATCAGCCCGAGTTCTTGCAAGCCGTAGTAGAAGTGGTTGACTCTGTATGGGATGTTTATACTGATAATCCCATTTTTCAAGATGCAAGTATTTTAGAAAGACTGGTTGAACCTGAACGAACGATCATGTTCCGAGTACCATGGGTGGATGATCAAGGTGTCGTTAGAGTAAACCGTGGATTCAGAGTTGAATTCAACTCAGCAATAGGGCCCTATAAAGGCGGATTGCGATTCCATCAGAGTGTTAATCTTTCGATTTTAAAATTTCTTGGTTTTGAACAAATATTTAAAAATGCTTTGACCACATTGCCTATGGGTGGTGGTAAAGGTGGATCTGATTTTAATTTCCGCGGTCGTTCCGATGGCGAGATCATGCGTTTTTGTCAAAGCTTTATGCTCGAACTACAACGTCATATTGGTGCACGGACGGATATTCCTGCCGGTGATATCGGTGTTGGAGCCCGTGAGATCGGTTATTTATATGGACAATATAAACGAATTAAAAATGAATTTACCGGTGTTTTGACCGGCAAAGGTATTACTTGGGGCGGCTCGTTGGTTCGGCCTCAAGCTACCGGTTTTGGTGTTGTTTATTTTGCCAATGAAATGTTGAAGAATGTGGGTAAAAGTTTAGAAGGAAAAAAAGTTGCTATTTCCGGATTCGGCAATGTTGCCTGGGGAGCTGCCACTAAAGTTAATGATCTTGGCGGAAAAGTGGTGACACTTTCCGGTCCTGATGGATATATCTATGATTCTGATGGTATCTGCGATGAAAAGATAAATTATATGCTGATGCTCCGTTCAAGCAATAATGATATTGTTGCACCATATGCTAAAGAATTTCCAAATGCTACGTTCTATCCGGGTAAGCGTCCTTGGGAACAAGCTGTGGATATTGCCCTACCTTGTGCTACTCAGAATGAATTGGATAAAAATGATGCAGAAATGCTTGTAAAGAATGGCTGTATCGGAGTTATTGAAGGTGCAAATATGCCATCAACACCTGAAGCTGTTAAAGTGTTTGAAGATGCAAAAATTCTTTATTCACCGGGTAAAGCTTCCAATGCAGGCGGTGTAGCTACTTCAGGTCTTGAAATGAGTCAGAATTATATGGGTCTTTCATGGACAAGTGAAAAAGTGGACAAAGAATTACATCATATCATGGTTCGTATTCACGAACAATGTGTCGAAAATGGACGCATTAATGATGGTTATGTCGATTATGTCCGCGGTGCAAATGTGGCCGGTTTTCTAAAAGTTGCTCATGCAATGGTTGAGCAAGGTATCGTTTGATCAAATAGATTTCTTGTGATTTTTTTTTCGGAAGAAAAAAACAAGGTGAGATAAACAAAAGTTTTTCTACTTTGTTAGATAGAGATATTATTTTGCACTCATAATAAATTAGGTTGAATTCCCCGTTTTTAACGGGGAAAGGCCTAATTTTTAATTTATTAGTATTAATTTGTGTAAAATAAATTTAAATTTAAGGACAAAAACCAGTTTTTTAAAGAGAGGAGATCACGAAGAAAAGTTTGACGAGACGATAGGAAATAAAAAGGAGAAAACAATGACGAAAAATGAATTCATGAATCATGTTGTTGCTAAGAATCCCAGTCAACTTGAATTTATTCAGGCTGTTAGAGAAGTGGTAGATTCTGTATGGGAGGTCTATGAAGCTAACCCCGTATTTCAGGCTGCTAATATTATGGAACGAATTGTTATTCCCGAAAGGATACTTGTTTTCCGTGTTCCATGGGTAAATGATGTTGGGGAAGTCAAAGTTAATAGAGGATATCGTATTGAATTTAATAATGCGATTGGTCCTTTTAAAGGGGGTCTCCGTTTCCATCCAAGTGTTAATCTTTCAATTCTAAAATTCCTCGGTTTTGAACAGATTTTTAAAAATTCCCTAACAACACTGCCAATGGGTGGTGCAAAGGGTGGTGCTGATTTTGATCCCAAGGGAAAAACAGACAATGAGATCATGCACTTTTGTCAAAGCTTTATGTCTGAATTGTTCCGCCATATCGGTCCTCGTACGGATGTTCCCGCAGGCGATATAGGAGTTGGTGGACGAGAGATCGGTTTCTTATATGGGCAGTTTAAGCGCCTTAAGAACGAACATACCAGTGCTTTGACCGGTAAGGGCGTACAATGGGGTGGAAGTCTAATTAGGCCCGAAGCAACCGGTTACGGTACTGTTTACATGACTGAAGAGATACTGGCGACCCGTGGTGAAACCTTTGAAGGCAAGATTGTTGCAGTTTCCGGATCCGGTAATGTTGCTCAATATGCAACTCAAAAGGTTAATGAATTGGGTGGTAAGGTAGTTACTCTATCGGATTCATCCGGTTATATTTATGACCCTGAAGGTATCAGCGGAGAAAAATGGGATTATATAATGGATCTCAAGAATATTCGACGCGGTAGAATTAAAGAATATGCTAAGGAATTCGGTTGCAAGTATTTTGAAGATAAAAGACCATGGGAAGTACCTTGTGATATTGCCTTACCTTGTGCAACTCAAAATGAGATCAATGGTGATGAAGCAAAAATGCTGATCAAAAATGGATGTCATGTGGTTTCCGAGGGTGCTAATATGCCTTCTACACCAGAGGCAGTAAACGTCTTTAAAAAAGCAAAGATTCTATTTGCACCGGGTAAAGCAGCAAATGCAGGTGGTGTTGCAACCTCAGGACTTGAAATGACCCAGAATTTCATGGGAATGTCATGGAGTCGCGAGGAAGTTAATGGTCACTTAAGGAAAATCATGACCAATGTCCACGAACAATGTGTCGAATATGGTCGTATTGACGATTATTACGTTGATTACGTCAAAGGGGCAAATATCGGTGGATTTATGAAAGTTGCGATCGCAATGGTAGATTTGGGTGTTGTATAAACTAAGCCATTAGACAATGTTTTATAGAAAAAGGCCGGGAAACCGGTCTTTTCTCTTATTTTAAATGGTAAAGATCAAATAAAAATGTATCAGTAGCCTTGGGTTTAAACCCAAGGCTACTGATATAAATGCTTAAATTATTTTTTTGTATAAGAAAAACCGAGATATTTTGATTTGTCAGCTAACGGACAGGAAAGGGATGAAAAAAATACTTTACTTCGTATAAATGATCAATTCTCTGTCATCATTGATCTCAATCACTACACGTGAAAAATCCTTTTCACGGAAAGTAAATCCTGAAATGACAAAACGAGTGTCCTGAGTATTATAAAAGATCATCCTACCGGGTCGTGATAAGAAAATGGATTTAGGCGTATTTTTCATAATGAAATCTTCAAGAGGATTTTGTCCCTTGATCTCATGGCGATAAGAAATGGTTTCTTTGGGAAAGATATTTAATTTTACGGGAAAAGAAATTTCCATTCGATGATATTCTTGCATATCCTCAATGATATCTTTTGCTATTTCTTCTTTTGCTGCTTGGGGCAGGATGGGCTTGAATGATGTTGAGTCTTTTGTTTCACTGGACACATCTAAAGAACTTTGCTGTTGCTCGGTCATTTCAAAAACATCAGACGTAATATCCCAATTACTTGCTAGCCGATTGAGTACAAAGATCACAACAAGGACAGCCAATATGATCAAAGTATAGATAAGTGCCTTGTTAGGTTCTTTTTTTCGACCACGATAAGGTCGGGTCTTCTTGATATTGAAAGATTCGAGCTGAGGCTCAGCTGAAGTATGCGTTTGTTCTTGGTTTAAGCCACTCAGTTTGACGATTGCATTGTAATCTAAGTCAAGATGCCGGGCATAGATTTTTAGCTGTAATTTGGTAATAATGGGGTCTGCGTCTGAAAAATCACCTTCCTCAAGATAAGTGATCCTTTCGATAGGCAAACGCATGTTTTCACTGAGTGTTTGCAGTGAAATACCTTTTTTCTCACGCAGAGATTTTATGTCGGACCAAACTTCTATCATTTTTCATTTCTCCAGGGCTAAATGTAGGAAAAGAAAAGTTAAAAGGCAAAAGGCAAAAGTACAAAGTAGTAAGACGTGAGACGTAAAGACCTTCCGGCTGGTGTCCGAACGTAGAGAGGATCTGCCGGATGGTCGAGAAAGAATAGAGAAGAATCGTGAGGCCCCCTTCGCTCCGACTGAACGGAGCTACGGAGGGCAAACGTGAGACTCATAACCCATAACTTATTATTTTAGACAAGGCAGTGCCTTGTCTCTACATCAATTCAAGATTCCCGACTTCTAAATTCTAAACTCTGTTTTTACAATAAAATGAGTTGATACTTAATCTCCATATCTTTATAATGAGGGTAAATTACGGACCGGAACATTTATAAGGAATACGATGATGAGAAAATGGGGAAAATATCTAATTATTCTATTTGCAATAGTACTTTCAGCTTGTGGCAAACCCGAGGCAAAGTATGTATTCTTTTTTATAGGTGACGGCATGGGCCCCGTTCAGGTTAATGCTGCCGAGCGTTACCTTGCATCAATGGAGGATAGAAGTGGAATTGTTCCGTTGGCAATGAATCTTGCACCAGCAACGGGATATATAACCACATATTCACAATCAAAATATATTACGGATTCCGGTGCTGCTGTCACAGCGTTGGCAACAGGCAATAAAACCAGTAATGGAACTCTTTCTATGGATGCCGAACATCGCTATCCATATAAATCAATTGCAGAAACAGCCAAAGAACGTGGAATGAAGATCGGTATTATTTCTACTGTTGATATCGATCACTCAACACCCGCAGGTTATTATGCTCATCAACCTAAAAGCAGCAACTATTATGAGATTGGCATACAATTGGCAAATTCCAATTTTGATTTTTTTGGAGGAGGAGGTTTCCGAAATATCATTGATCCGAAAGGAATTGATCCCGTCAATGTGATCGATTTGGCTAAGAAAAACGGCTATTTATTCATAAATAACACGACAGCCTATAATTACCTTGAACCTGGTGCGGGAAAAGTGCTCTTTGTGCATCCTGCTATTAGCGATGATTACGCAATGCCTTACAGCATTGATCTGGATGAAGGCTCAATCACGCTTTCTCAAATAACGCAAAAAGCCATTGATATGCTAAATAATCCGGACGGTTTTTTCATTATGGTTGAAGGTGGTAAGATCGATTGGTCTTGTCATGGAAATGATGCAGCTACTACAATCCATGATGTGCTGGCTCTTGATGAAGCCGTTAAGGTTGCACTTGAATTTTACAGCAAACATAAGAAGAATACCCTTATAATTATAACTGCAGATCATGAATGTGGTGGAATGTCCATGGGAACTTCCCGTGGTGATAATAATATGGATCTTAGCAAATTACAATGGCAGACCGGTTCGTTCACAGAACTGACCCGTGAATATTTTGAGATCCGCAAAGGACTTATTGATGTTATGGGGGAAGAAGCCCTGAAAATTGATGCTTCATGGGCCTTTGATTTTATCTTGGAGCAAACAGGATTAGGCGATGAATCGAAGGGCCTTGGCTTTAACGATTACGAAAAAGAAGAGCTTTTAATCGCTTATAAAAAATCTTTTAATGAAAGAAATTATAAAAATCCCAGCGAATATATTATGTATGGTTCCTATGATGCATTTATGATCACTGCATCTCATATGCTTTCTCGTAAAGTGGGTATTGGCTGGTCAACTTTTTCACATACTGCCATACCGGTTCCCATTCGTGCTTTTGGAGCCGGCGCAGAAAATTTCACGGGTTACTATGATAACACCGAAGTCTACAGTCGACTCCTGGATCTCTTAGCCAAATAAAAGGCAAAAGTATAAAGTAGGGGCTCAATAAATTGAGTCCTTTTTATTTATACTGAAATATTTGTAGTATCAGTGTTCATGGTAGGTCAACCTGAACAACGTCAGACTGAACTTGTTTCAGGCTTGTTTCAAGATCTTTTTGTTGTCATGATTATATGTGTCATTTAAAGAAACTAGTAATTTGAGATTTCTCCGCTACACTTCGTTTCGGTCGAAATGACATAGAAAATTGTTTGAAAGAGGAGATAAGATATTGAAGTTACCAGTTACCAGTTACCAGTTACCAGTTACCAGTTA
>CAYNBL010000044.1:0-17437 GCA_964395205.1 uncultured bacterium
TACGGTGATCCTATTTTAAGAGGAAAAGTTCCTGAATTAAATTCATATGAAGAAGTTTTACCTTATGTGGTTGATATGATAGAGACCATGTACGATGATGACGGCATTGGACTTTCCGCTAATCAAGTTGGATTAAGCATGCGTTTTTTCACTATTGGAATGAATGCTTTTGAAGATGGCCGCGGTGATTCGGTATTCATCAATCCCGAGATTTTTGAATTTTCGGAAGAACTGTGGAGTTATGAGGAAGGTTGCCTTTCCGTTCCCGGCATTAGGGAATATGTTACGCGTCCGCTAACGATCAAAGTTAAGTACCTTAACGATCGTGGGGAAGTGCACGAAGAAACGCTGACCGATCTTGCCGCACGTGTTTTTCAACATGAAATCGATCATTTGAACGGCATCTTTTTTGTCGAACGCATTTCTCCACTTAAACGCACGCTTAATAAGAAAAAACTTAGAGCGTTGGCGGAGAAATACACCAAGAAATAATATTGTTCAACCCCTCTGGGGTTGTTGGATTTTTTGAGGTTTGCCCATATACTGTTATTGAATCTCTACGGGATTCTTTTTTTATATGTTAATGATTTTTGATTTGTGGTAATTGAATCTGTTGCTAATAGAACCCTGAAAGGGTTCAATAACAGTATATGAGCTTTACCTTTTTTTACAACCCCGAGCTCGTCGAGGGGTTGACCCTTCAATAACCCGGGATGAAATCCCGGGGATAGGATGTATTTCACATCACAACCCTGACTAAATGGAAGGGTTGAACTAAAAATATTTATAGAAAGTATAGAACATTGTTCAACCCCTCGACAGCTTGGGGTTGGAAGTGGTAGTGGGTAAGGTCCCGGGGTTGCACCCCGGGTTAATAGTGTGTTTAACCCCTCGACAAGCTCGGGGTTAATATTAAAATTGATTTCCTGACTGTCATAAATCGACCCCAGCGGGGTCGGAGAATAATAGCCCACGACGAAGTCGTGGGTAAAGGGTCGCAAATACCTCAGAACCACAGTGTGGTTGAATAAATTGATATAATAAAAATAGATCTTTCCGCTTCGCCTGTCCTTCGTAGCCTTGGCGTAGAAGGAGTCGAGATGACAGGTAAGGGTCTCGGGGTTAATATATTGTTTCTTGTATCTTCACTTTATTCTTTTTACTTTTATCTTTAATAAAATGAATAATGAACAAGGATTAACGATTTTAGAATAATGAAGATTTCTTAAATCATAAAACTAAGGCATTTAACCAAGGGGGGGGGGTCGAATGAAGAAGTTTGATTTGGAAGAACGTTTAATTGCATTCTCAACATTGATCATTGAGATCGTAAAGGGAATGTCGATGGACAAGATAGGAAGTCACTTATCCGGTCAATTGGTTAGATCCGGAACGTCCGTATCATTAAATTATGGTGAAGCTCAAAGCGGAGAATCAAGAAGAGATTTTATTCATAAAATCAAGATTGTTTTAAAAGAGCTTCGTGAGACTTATGTTTGTCTGAAGATAATAAAGAGAACACATTTATTGAAAGATGATTCAAAAGTTGATAAAGCTTTAATTGAAAATAATGAATTGATCTCGATTTTTGTAAAAAGTGTTGAAACTGCACAAAGAAATGATTCACAGAGTAAATATTAACTTCAAAAATCGCATATCAGTGTTCCTTGTTCTGAAATCAATTAAGTGTTAGAAAAATAATAATTAGATTGAATATTGAACAAGGATTAACGATTTTAGAATGTTGATATTAAAGATTAGAAACAAGGAATAATATTGAAAATCATCTTCATGGGCACCCCCGAATTCGCCGTTCCGGCACTTGATGCATTGGTGGGATCACATCACGATGTTCTTGCCGTTGTTACTGCTCCCGATAAACCCAAGGGACGCGGGCAAGCCATGGCAATGTCGGATGTAAAAAAACGGGCATTGGAATTGGATCTTCCCGTTTATCAACCCGAGAAGTTAAAAGATCCGCTATTTTTAAAAACACTACAGGCATATAATCCTGATATTCTTGTCGTTGTTGCTTTCCGCATTTTACCGCCGGAAGTATATGGTCTGCCAACATACGGCGCCATCAATGCCCATGCCTCGCTTTTACCCAAGTATCGCGGTGCTGCGCCGATTCACTGGGCGGTGTATCATGGTGAAGAAGAGACTGGTGTCACAGTCTTTCAGATCGATAAAAAGGTCGATACCGGTCGGATCATCCTTCAGGAACGTATCCCCATTCTTGATGAAGATACGACGGGTAATTTATACACTATTTTACAACAGCTATCTGCCGATGCGCTGATCAAGGCTCTGTATATGCTTGAAAATGACAAAGTAGAATACATTGAACAGGATGATCATGTTGCCACACCGGCTCCCAAGGTTCATCCCGATACGGGTAAGCTTGATTTTAATAAAACAGGTGAAGCGCTGTGTCGTGCCGTTCGTGCTTTTACTCCTTGGCCGGGTGCATTCTTCCATTTAGATGGACAACGCATCAAGGTGAGCAAAGCCTCATTCGAATTGCACCCCGATACAAATCCCACTAATATCGAGATCCTCTCAAAAAAACAATTCGCGATCCATTGCAAAGATGGCTATTTCCTGCCGCAGGAATTGCAGTCTCCCGGACGACGGAAAATGGATGTGGTGGATTGGATGAATGGGGGAAGCCTATCGGCCGAGTCGAAGAGTCTAAAGGTCGAGTAGTCGAAAAAACCTTGTTTTCTATTCTTTGTGGGAAAAACAATTTTCCGTGGCTTTGTGTTACTTCGTGCCTTCGTGTGAGGTCTTATCTTATATTTCCTCTGACAGCTCAGTATCCTGCCACTTTCTTTTGTTTGGCGAGTTTCATACACTTTCATCAAGGGGAAGTCAAGATCAGTTTGCGGTGTGGGAAGTGTGACCGTCCATTTTTGTTAGATAGAAAATAATTGCTTATAATGTTTCTCAACAATATTTTTATACTTTTGTTTCCCTAGGTCAGATAGGAAAGACTTATCAACAAAATTAAGCATATCGGGTTTTAATATTCTGAATTCTTGGACTGTTTTATTTAAGATATTTTCTTTGATCTTTAATCGTTTTCCCAATTCTATGAAGCTGTTGATGGTGTAGTCATAGAGTGTTGATAATAGGTGTTCTTTTGTCCTTTCCATTTCTTTGTAAAGATTCATAGCAATCTGAGGATCCTGAATGTGCAGCTTTGTGTTCATGAGATCATATGACGGAGATAATAACATATCGCCATCCCCGGATTCCAGAAGCGAAAGGTTTTTGAGATGAACATCACCGTTCCCGGTCAGAAAATTGAAAATGAGTATTTTAATGAATTTTATTCTATCTGTTGGATTAAGTCTTTCTCCGGCATCTTCATAGGAAAATGAATTATATTTATAATATTTGTCTTCGGGTGTTGCATTCAACACAGAAACAAAGTCTTCCTGATGTAATTTATTTCCCTTATTATCCCGATCAAATCTTCTGGTAAGATAGACGGGTTCTCCGTTGGCAAAATGCATTAAAGCACATTTCGCCGTTGGAATATTGAATAATTGATCGGCCATTGTCATGGTCACATGTTCATTTGCGGGAGAATCCATCGCAAGCGTTCTTCTTGAATCTAGAAAAGGTTTTACAATGTACATGGATTCGATGTCAATGTTCGGGACCAAGAGTTTATTTTTATTGCGCCCGATGAATCCTTTAGGCTGTATGCCGGAAATGCTAAATCCTGCCGGATACCCCAGGCTTTTTTTCTCAATATCATCCCAGTTAAAATCCAGAACAGGGGAGACCTTTGACCTGTTGAATAATTTGCTTTCGCAGGCCAGACAGAAGCCTTCAATATTCTCTTTTAAACATCCGTTGCAATACGCCATTATTCCTCATTTCTCTTGATCGTTATTGCTCCGATCGTATCATGATCACAGGTGTTGATCAGTAAATTCCAGTCATCATGTGTATCAATACCAAGGGCCTTGCATTGCAGTTCGCGGTTATAGCCCTCAGAGAGCATGGACTGGAAAAGCGGGAATAATCTATTTGAATGATATGTTTTTTGAGATTTCGGCATATTTACAGAGATGGGATATGTGCTTTCATTCTTAATAAAAGCCTCGTCATATTCAAAATGATAGCCGCTTTCATCCCGCCACAGCAAGCCGGCAAGATATTTTTCCTTGTAGATGATTTTGACCTTCATTTATTGTCTCAGTTCAAGTTTTATCTCAAGGTTCAAGTAATGCAGTATTTCATTCAAGGTATCGAAAGAGGGATTGGCTTTACCTCCCTCGATCTGTGACAGTGTCACCACGGATAATCCTGTATAATCGGCAAGCTGTTTCTGTGAAATGGACATTATCTTTCTTCTGCCCCGTATTTTTACACCTAATTCTTTTTTTGTCATAAGAGTACTTTAATTATATTTAAACTTCTGTGACAAAAATAACCATTTTGCTTATAGATGTCAATAAAAATAAAGTATATTTAAAATATTGTATCAATCATGCGATTTATTGAAGATGTTGTTGAGATAATTTAAATATATTTTAATAATGACAGTTGTTAGTTGGATAAGTGACAAAGAGCCTCCTAAAACCTGTTTTGATGGTATCGCATTTTGCGATACCATAGTATCTATTTCAATATCAGTTAGTTGAAACATAAAATCATTTGGAAATCGATTAGTATTCCTTTTGACTTGTTCACGAAGGCGAATAGGTTTTACTTGATAAAATCTAGCAAGATCTCTGTCTAACATTATACGGGTTCCACGTAGACAAAAAATAAGATCAACGATATTTTCTTTTAAAGGAAGTGAATTTAATAACATGATCATCCCCACAATACTCGATAATCTATTGAAAATATAAGTTGTTTTCTATCTGTAAGTGAAATGTGTGATATGGATCATATTATACGAAACAATATTACATGCCTGAACAAAGATAGTTTATAGTTCAATGTTATAGGCTGAAATTATCGTTAACTGTTTAAATATTAATTATTTAAAGCAAGCATTTCTTGGAAAAATAGTGTATATAGGTAACAGGTTTAAGCCATTTATGATTTCAATCAGTCATTATTTTATTTTGCTACTCACATAATATAACCTTTACTCCAGCAAATGATTTCTCATTGAATTACGGATCGTCGAGCCGACAGGAATTTGTTTTATAACAAAATTATCAAGGGAGAATTCGTGAAAAAACTACGCTTAGGGGTTATTGGAACTTCAAGAAAAGAAGATGAAAAACGCGTACCAATTCATCCGGATCATCTATCACGTTTACCTGAGGATGTCAGGAAACAATTAATTTTTGAAAAGGGATATGGTAAACCTTTTGGTTTGGATGATGATTTTTTTATTTCTCAAGCCGGAGGCGTTGCTTCTCGTCATGATTTATTGACTGAAATTGCTTCGGTAATTATTCCGAAACCGGTATTGGCAGATTTACAGGAAATTCGTGAAGGAGGCTTCATTTGGGGTTATCCGCATTGCGCCCAGCAGGGTAATATTACACAAACTGCCATCGATCGAAAATTAACACTCATTGCTTTTGAGGATATGTTTGTCTGGTCTCCAAATGGTCAAAAAGGCAGACATACGTTTTATAAGAATAATGAAATGGCAGGTTATTGCGCTGTAATTCATGCATTACAATTGAAGGGCATTGATGGTCACTATGGTAACCAACGCAAGGTTGTTATTTTTAGTTTTGGGGCCGTTAGTCGTGGCGCTATTTATGCACTCAAAGCTCATGGTTTCAGAGATATTACCATTTGTATTCAACGACCGATTCATGAAGTACGCGAAGAGATCTTAGATGTTAATTACGTTCGTATTCGTGAAGGCAAGAAGGGGGAAGCCAGAATGGTAACCGTAGAACATGATGGGACGGTTGAACCTTTATCCAAATTGATCAGTGAATCTGAGATCATTATTAATGGCACCTATCAGGATACGGATCATCCTATCAACTTTGTCATAGAAGATGAAAAAGATATGTTAAACCCGGGCAGTTTAATTATTGATGTGAGTTGCGATGAAGGAATGGGATTCTATTTTGCCAAGCCAACATCGTTTAAAAAACCAATTCTGGATATTGACAACATCTTCTATTATGCCGTTGATCATACTCCAAGTTATCTATGGGAAAGTGCTTCAAGGTCAATATCTGCGGCACTTATTGTTTATTTGCGAATAATTTTGGAAGGTCATGATAGTTGGATGAAAAATATCACAATTCAAAAGGCTATTAATGTTGATGCCGGTGTGATCAAAAAAGAATCTGTTCTGACTTTTCAGAATCGCAGGTCAGATTATCCGCATGATTTTATTAAAAGTTAACAGTCAGACATATTAATTTCCGGGAATTTATCAAGAGCTCGCTTAATATCTGTGGTTAATATTAGCCTTAAAATTCTTCTTTGTGGCTTAGTGTGCTTTGCGCCTTTGTGAGAGGCATATTATATTCATTGTGTCTTCAAAACCCTTTGTGCCTCGGTGTGAGGCCTTATCTCTGTCATATTTGAATTTTTTATAGTTCATGACAAAAATAGGGTTTATTATTCATTCGTATCTTTATCAAATCTTTCGTTGGGCAAAGCAATCAAAGTACTTAGTAATCCATGAACAAGAGCAATGGGTATACAAACGATTCCAGCAATCAACATTCCCAATTCGTAAAATAATGTACTGTCTTTGTAGGTTTTCCCTTTAAGCCTAGATTGAAATGCGCTGTAGGGGATTCCATACATATTTCCTGCTAATATAACTTGGCATGCCCCAAGAATAATACCTGCTTTTGTTTTGCCATATTCTTTTACAATGGTATCATAAGCGTATTTTTTGGGGATCCCTTTTGAATCAGCAAAATGTTGGGCAAACATGATAGCTTTAACTTCTTCAGGTTTAATAAAATTACCATCGCCGCTTAAAAAGCTGCATATTTCTTCATTACTCATTCCTTGACGCAAAGCCATTTTAGTATGGTAATATGAACAAACTGCACAACCATTGACTTCAGTGACGGCCAATTGTAAACGTTCTACAAATTGTTTATCAAGTAATTTACTTTTTTTATTTTCAACTAGTTTTGATATTGCCCCTGGGAAAAAAACAAAAGCACGGTACAATTCGCATAAATTGAATTTACGCTTAAACTCTATTCTTGAACTTATTTTTTCGGGTGTTTTTATGCTCATTTTATTATCCATGGTTTATTGATGTGAAATTTAGGAAAAATAATGTGATATGCAATTTATTATTTGGGTCGACAATATAGGACCTCACACACTTTTCCTTCGTAGCTCGAATACCTCACACCAAGGCACTAAGTACACAAAGACACTAAGAGGAAATATTTTAACCACAAAGGTTAATAAGCTCACAATGAAAGATTTTCACAAAGAAACTAAGAACACAATATCAACTTATCGACCTTCAACTATCAACAATTTATAGATCCCGGAGGGATCAAATATATTCATCGTTTATCCAGCCTTCGCATGAAGCTACGGCCGGCAGGCGTTTATCGTTGATAGCAAAGATAGGGCTGATAAAAATATTAAACAAAAGGAGTTTTAAAATTGATGGGGGCGAAATGTTGAAGCGTTGATGGTTAAAATTGCCTACGATAAAAAATGATCATAGAATACCAAAAAAATATTACACGGAAGAATTAGACAATTTCTCAATCGTCTTCATCGCCATAAACATTTTCCCACTGTCAGAAAGTTTTATGAATCCAAAATATTTGTAAAATGCTTCTGCTTCACTGTCCAAAGGATCGACTATCACTGCAAAAGCGCCTATAGAAGTAGATATCTCAAGGCATCTCTTCAATGAATCAATTAATAAGTGTTTTCCTATTCCACTTCCTTGATAGTCTGTATCGATAGCCAATCGTCCGAGTAGAATGACTGGTATAGCAGAATATGATTTAGGAAGTTTCCTTTTATAAGAATCTGGAATTGATGTATTGGGGATACTATTGCTAGAAAGGGTATAGTAGCCTTTGATCTTTTCGTTAGTATTATCTTTTAAGACAAAGCAGGTCGAGAGTTTTCGACGTAAATCTTGTCTGGCTTGTCGCTTAAAATAATTATCTAAAAGATCTTTGCCGCAGGAAAATTCTTCCTTCTTATGCGAAGAATTTAATGGCTCTGTTTGATATCTCATTCGTTGAGCAGTGTGTTATAATCTTTGTTTGCTGATATCAAATTCTTGTTGGGCTCTGCAGGATTGAGAAGAGCGTTAAAAAAGATTTCTTTATCTCTTTTTGACGCTAAAATCATGTCATTTTTTTCAATGATCTTATTTGCTTCTTTTTGAGCAACTGCAATGATAAAATCTGTCAAATTGCGGTATCCTCCAAGCATAGATGCTTTCTCAAACAATTGCTTTTGCTCTAGGGGTAGGCGCGTATCGAACCTTGCTGTATTTTCTCTTGCTGTACTCATTTTGACTCCAATAATTTTTTAATAATACGGATATAATCCGTACAAGTCAAGAGATAGTACGGAAAATATCCGTACAAAAGCCGAGTCCTGATAATCCAATTTTCGGTAGATAATATTTTCTTCTGAAACAAGAATATCTTTAAAAATAAATTTCTCCCGAATTATAAGGTAATTTATAAAAACAGGATCTCTTAATCTACGAAGAAAATTATAGTGTGATAGATGTCACAATTTTGCACGATACGGAATTAAGGGAATATCTAGATCGATCCATGTCGGGAGTCCGGTGAACGGCAAGACCTCACACACTTTTCCTTCGTAGCTCTAATACCTCACACTAAGGCACTAAGTACCACAAAGTCACAAAGAGGAAATATTTTAACCACAAAGGTTAATAAGCTCACAATGAAAGATTTTCAAAAAGAAACTAAGAACACAATATCAACTTATCGACCATCAACTATCAACAATTTATAGATCCCGGAGGGATCCAATATATTCATCGTTTATAGTTTATCGTTGATAGCAAAGATAGGGCTTATAAAAATAGGAATGCAAAAGGAGTTTTGGGATTGATCCCGAGAGGATGTATAGCATTAGTTACAAGATGTTTTTCTTTAATCTTTCTATTTCGGCTCTTATTTCGCCAACAATTTCTTCGTTTTTAATTACCTTTTTATCACCGGTTCGAGTTGAAAAAATTACAAACACTTTTCCGCCATACTTATTTTCAAAATCCTGAAAACTTGAACTCATTCTTTCAGTTATTTTGTAATTACCGAAGTTTGCATTTGCTGTAACTGGTTTTATTTGAATTCCAAAATATTTTTCTCCAACTTTACCAAGATAATCAATATCACCAGCGTGGTCTAATTCAGGGTCGCTTTCTTCAAATTTAATTTCAGGAAATAATTTTGCAAGACCATCATTAATAACAGATTTTTCAAGCAAAAAACCATCATATGTACGAACAATAGTAACTTGGTAGATATAATCTTTGCAATCTTGTAAGGTTAAGTCTTCAAATGCAGCAGTCCATTCAGGAATTACTACTTCAGTTATTTTTGCATATAGACGTTCTCCAAGTTCATCTAATGTTTCTCTCGTAATTTTTATTTTATCCTTTTTCTTGGTGTAAGCTTTCTCAAAGTAAAATTCTTCCCACTCATCTAATGCCTTGGGTTGACATTCTCTAATCAATGCCATAACTGCATCAACTTTATTTGGTCTTGTAAGTTGATAGGTATTACTTGTATAGTTTAACACCTTTTCCTTTTTTCCAAAAGGCTTTGCGTATTTTTTAATTTCATTTTTTGACATGTAAATTTACCTTCCTGTTGAATATGAGCATAAACGAGGTAATCCATCTTCTCGCCATTTCTTCTCTATATAGTCTAAGTATAAACTTGATAACCCCGTAATATAATATACTTTAAAAGAATAGTTTTTATGTTTCGCATCAGTAATGTTAATGCCATTTCTAAAATAGTATGTTGTGTGAATAGTATTTTTAATATAATCTTGTTCATCTTTAGAAAGGAAAAGTGCTAACAATTGATCCTTAGTTCTAATTGGTGAGTCAACTTTGACAACATCTCCTTTTTTTAATCCCTTTATATTATTAGCTCTTTTTAGGGTCTTATCTACTTTGATATATGGGACTTTACAAGAAGGAGACATTGCTTTTTTTCGGTGAGATTGTGAATTAATTTTGTAAATATCCACACTTATACCGGACCAGCCAGCATCTTCAAGACCAAAAAGATGATGTGATAATCTACCCTTAACATCATCTTTTGCAATACCATTATAAATGATTTGTCCCGAATTTAATTTATCTGGTAGTTTATTCTTATGTAAAGTATGGATTACAGGTTCATTTGTCCAAATCCAGTAACAGCCACCACCATTGGGTATATTATTTAAATCTTCTTTTGATTTAATTTCAATATAATCAACTTTTTCAAGTTTTGAATTAGGAATTTCAACAGTTTTAATTCTTTTTAAGAATTTAGATTCTTGCTTTATCCAGTGTTGATTATGCATTTTCGTTTTCCAGCGTTATAAATTTTTCTTTGTTTTTGTAGACATAGTCAATATTTGCATTTGCAAAACCATTTTTAATAAGATGAGCATTCAAGAATGTTTTATTCTTTAAATATAGATAAACCATTAAATTGTTATTCTCATCGTGCTTAGTCGCATCATATTTCAGAAAAACTTTTTGTCCTTTTGTTTTGAGTTGTAAAAATTCAATAGCTTTAACGGTGGCTTCTTTTTTTCCCTTAATCCCAATAAGTCGGACAATCAAATCATTGTTTAATTTTACTAATTCAGGGCTTATAATTTCTTTTACTGAAAAGTAGTCTTCTCGTTTCGTTGAACCATTTTGGTCAATTTTTGAACCATATTGTAACTTTTTAGGGTCAGTTATTTTATCAAAATTATGGAAGTCTTTAAAAACATACGGTAACTCTTCTATTTCACTTTTAAAATCAACATCTAGTTTTTCTTGTTTTATAAATTTATAATCTGAATTAAAAATATCTCCTTGATTTACCTCTAATTTTTTTTCAATAAAGGGTATAAATTCTGGGTTTATCTCATATCCAATTGAATTTCGGTTTAAATTTCTTGCAGCAACTGAAGTTGTTCCACTTCCGAGAAATGGGTCCATAACAGTGTCGCCAACAAATGAAAACATTTTTATTAATCTTTTCGGTAATTCTTTGGGGAACATTGCAATATGACCATCTTGTTTTGTACCACCAAAATTCCAATGTCCATCAAAATATGTTTTCCATTCTTCTTTGGTCATTTTTGATTGCTCTTTTAGTTCTTTGCTTGGTTTTATGGGTGTTCCTAATTTTTTAAATAATAGGATAAATTCATAATCAATTGATAAAATACCGTTTCTTGGTGTCGGATAACTACCCATCAAAGAAGCACCGCCAGTTGTATTAGAAGTTGTTTTTTTTTGCCAAATTATTGCTCCCATATAATCAAATCCAATAGCTTCACAGAATTTTATTATCTCTGTTCTGATTGGAATTACTTTATATCTACCATAATAAACAGCTCTTGCAAATTGATCTCCAATATTTACACATAAACGACATCCATTATTTAGAACTCTATAAGCTTCTTTCCATACAAGATTTAAATTATTAATATATATTTCATAACTATCATTATATCCAATTTGATTTTCTATTCCGTAGTCTTTTAATTGCCAATATGGTGGTGATGTGATAACCAAATCAACTGATTTATCTTCCAGTTCAACCATTTTTCGGCTATCGCCATTTATGATTTTATGTTCCGTTTTAATACTCATTCTCTGTCCTTCAATTAAAATACCAAGATATCTACAATAAATCTTGCAACGAAATTTGTTTTTTAGTAGTTGTCTTAGCTTGCTTTTAACGTATGCGCATATTGATTGTGATTATTGTTTTTATGGACAAGCGTTTTGCATTATTATATTATTTATATTTTTCATCACCTTTTAACATTTGCATCGTAAGCTAACATAAATAGATATTAACCGCAATTGAATATTAAAACCAGTAACCTATAATCGGTAATCTGTGACCGGTGACATATAATCTGGGGATAATATCATTATTATGATATCTGCTTCATGAATAGATCCCTCGGCTACGCCTTGAATCATGAACACCGAACAATCGATTTGTATTTAACCCCGATCCCGATACGTCGGGAGAGGGGTATGCCGAAAATAGCCCGGCATGAAATGCCGGGTTTTAATGTCTAATAATGAATACAACCCTGAGCGAAGTCGAAGGGTTGAACTGAATAAAGTAAGTAAAGTTCAACCCTTCCATAAAGTCAGGGTTGGTTTTGTTTGGGGGTTTCAGTCCCCCGGGTTTCACACGGGGTTACTACTATTCAACCCCTCGACAAGCTCGGGGTTAAATATAAATAAGCACGGACAAGCATGGACACGATGGACGTCTGCGGACTCTCGAAAATTCGATGCGCATTCATCGTTTATAATTAATTATTCGATATTATAATTTCTCAAAAATATTTCCAATTGTGCAACAACTTGTTGCACAAATACCTTGGGGACATCATTTGGTAATTCTGGGTAAAACAAAAAGCAAAATTGAAGCAGAATTCTATGTAAAACAAGTGATCAAGAACAATTGGTCCAGATCGGTATTGGTACATCAAATTGAAAGCGGGTTATATCTTCGAAAGGGTAAAGCAATTACCAATTTCGAATTAGTTATGCCAAAACCACAATCTGACCTTGCGCATCAAATGATCAAAGATCCCTATCATTTTAATTTTTTAAATATGAGTGAAAAGCATAAAGAAAAAGAATTGGAAGATGCACTATTGGAGCAGGTGACAAAATTCTTGCTGGAGTTGGGGGCCGGCTTTTCGTTTATCGGTAGACAGGTCAAGATATCCGTTGATGAAGAGGAGTTTTATATTGATCTTTTATTCTATCATATTTCCTTGCATGCTTATGTCGTTGTTGAGTTAAAAACAGGTAAATTCAAACCGGAATTTACCGGGAAATTGAATTTTTATATTTCTGCGGTAGATGATATTTTTAAAACAGAGAAAGATAATCCCAACATTGGAATATTGATATGTAAACAAAAGAATAAGACCGTGGTTGAATATGCGCTAAGGGATATTAAAAAACCAATGGGTGTAAGCGAATATACTATTACTGGAGATTTACCTGACTCTTTAAGATCATCACTGCCAAGTATTGAATCGATAGAATCGGAACTTGATAAAAAATAAGAGAATATTGCCCGGCATGAAATGCCGGGTCTAACGGTTAACAATGAACACAACCCTGAGCGAAGTCGAAGGATTGAACTGAATAGAATATGTAAAGGGTCAACCCCTCGACAAGCTCGGGGTTGAAATAAATAAACTCAGTCAAGCATGAACACTATGGACGCTTGCGGACTTCGGGAAAATCGATGTGTATTCATAATCTATAATCCATAATTACCTCTTCATGAATAGATCTCTCCGCTACGTCCATCGGACTTCGGTCGAGATGACAGTTACTTCCGCGTTTCAAAATCTTCGCCTCATGAATAGATCCCTCGACTGCGCTCGGGATGACACACCTACGCTAAAGCTTCGGTGTGCAGGCAGTTACTTTCACATTTCACGACTTACGCTTCACGTCTCACGGATTATTCAATTGTATTTGGTTCTTATCTTTAATCTTTTTACTTTGTTCTTTAATCTTAAAGGTACACTATGATAAGTCCCCGAAAATATGCGCACAGAGTTTTAATCAAATGGTTTATATCCGATCTCTACATAGACCATATTCTCAATTTCAATGAAAGTGATCTTTCCGCTCAGGATCGCCGCTTCGTGGAGGCTCTGGTCCACCAGGTGATTATGCATCAGCGAATGTTGGATCATGTGCTGAAAAAGTTCATTGAAAAAAAACCGAAACCACCCATCTATATTGCCTTGCTCATGGGTGCCTGCGAGATCCTGTTTATGCAGGTCAAGGATCATGCGGCCTTGAATGAAACGGTGACCATGGTCGGCAAGATGGATCATCGCTCTAAAGGTTTTGTGAATGCGGTTTTACGAAAGGTCCTGACTTTCCGCGATGAGGAGTGGGAGGGCTATCAAAAGGATCCGCGCGTAGAGCCGGGTATTCGATACGGTTTTCCTGACTGGCTGATCGCGCGCTGGATCAAGCAATTTGGGTCGGAAACAATGGAACTGCTGCCATCCCTGAATGAACGTCCTCGCAAGATGGCGCGCATCGTCAAAACGGGTCAGCGTAAGAAGATCATGGACACTCTCAAGGAATTGGGCGTGTTAGAAGAGGTCAGTACTTACCACAAAGATTATATTTTTATCCATTCTTGGCAGCCCCTGCTACAGCATGAATTATTTACAGAGGGATACATTATCGCACAGGATGTGTCAGCCGCTTTTCCTATTATGCTCATTGCAAATGATAACCCAAAATCTGTTGCAGATGTCTGCTGTGCACCTGGAGGCAAATTGACGGCATTACAACAATATTGTCCCAAAGGAACAAAGATCAGAGGTTACGACCTTAATCCGCAGCGTATTGAGGACACTCAAAAAACGTTGGATCGTTTGGGCATGAAAGATGTAACGCTTAAAGTCAGAGATGTATCAAAAGAAGAGCTCCCCTTGTTTACACACATTCTGATTGACGCACCTTGCTCGGGTTTTGGTGTGATCCGTAAACGCACGGATCTGCGCTGGCGACGAAAAGAAGAAGAAATGCCGGGTTTATTAAAAGTCCAGCATGATATTCTCGAGAACACGAGTCAGTATGTTAAACCGGGCGGTATGATGGTCTACAGCACCTGTACATTCGATCGTGAAGAAAACTGGAATCAGGTGAAGCAATTCATCAATAGACATCCCGAATTTTCAGTTGTTCCGGCTGACCCAACGATATTCCCCAAAGAATTGATCACCGATTACGGAGCGATAGAAAGCCTCCCACATCAGCATTTCTGTGAAGGATCGTTTGCAATTGCCCTTAGAAAGGGTTAAATTTTTCGCCACTTACCGGAATTGCTGAATATAGTTCATTCCGGCTTGAATAAACTCCGAGGCCACAGAAGAATGCTAGAAGCTAATACGCTCAAGGAATTGGCGAAAAAACAGGTTTTAATACTAGACGGTGCAATGGGTACGGCTATCCAACAGCGCGGTTTATCTCCCGAAGATTTTACTTTATCCGATCGATCTATACAAGCTGTAGGCTGCAATGAACTGCTTTCTATTACCCGTCCCAATATTATAAAAGATATCCATTGTGAATATATTGAAGCCGGTGCCGATATTATTGAGACCAATACTTTTGGTGCCAATCGTTTTGGACTAAAAGATTACGGTTTAAGCGACAAGGTTTATGAATTGAACCTCGCTTCTGCGAAGCTTGCACGTGAAGCCGCGGAATCGGCAGACAGGACAGTTTTTGTCGCGGGGGATATTGGTCCCACCGGTCGCTCGGCGTCTTTTTCTCCTTCCGTGGACGATCCTGCTTTCAGAGAATCCGATTTTGCGGATTTCGTTGATATGTATCGTGAACAGCTCAAAGGACTTCTGGATGGTGGCGTTGATCTTCTCTTGGTCGAGACCATTTTTGATACGCTGGTCGCCAAAGCTGCACTGACGGCGATCATGCAAGAATTTGAAGAGCGACAGATCGAACTTCCCATTATGGTCTCGGCGACCTTCAGCGATAAAAGCCGACGAACATTATCCGGACAAAGTCTGGAAGCTTTTATTTCATCATTATCATCTTATCCTATTTTTTCACTGGGAGTCAATTGCTCCACGGGTGCCTCCGAAATGGTCCCGCTGATCCGTGATCTGGCAAAATTATCACCTTTTAGAACCTCCGCTCATCCCAATGCCGGTTTCCCGGATAACGATGGTTTTTACGCTCAAACACCTGATGAAATTGCAGAACTCCTAAGACCTGTTTTGGAAGAAGGCTTTCTGTCTGTTATCGGTGGCTGTTGCGGAACTCGTCCGGAGCATATTGCCGCCATTGCCAAGATGGCAAAAGGTAAACCATCTTTTCAGCTCCATACAAAAGAACCGATCTTAAAGCTAAGTGCCTGGGATGTCTTGAGCATTCCATTGGAACATCAATTTATTACCGTGGGCGAACGTGCTAATGTGGCCGGATCACGGAAATTTGCTCGTTTGATCAAAGACAAAAAATACGAAGAAGCCATACTTCTGACTCGCAAACAAGTCGAAGCCGGCGCGCAGATCATTGATGTCTGTATGGATGATCCGCTCATTGATGCGACTGAAGCCATGACAAAATTCCTACGCCTGGTCGCCGCTGATCCGGTCGCAGCTCGTGTACCGGTGATGATCGATTCATCATCCTGGCCGGTGATCGAAGCGGCACTGCCCGAATTACAAGGACGAGGGATCGTGAATTCCATTTCCTTGAAAGAAGGGGAAGACGAATTTCTGCGACGTGCTCGTTTTGTCCATGATATGGGTGCGGCGGTGATGGTCATGCTTTTTGATGAACATGGACAGGTGGATACCTTTGCACGGAAATGCTCCGTAGCTGAGCGTGCCTATCGTTTATTGACCGAAAAAACCAAGATCAAGCCCGAATCAATTATTTTTGATCCAAATATATTATCTATCGCGACCGGTATTGATGAACACGATCTTTATGCCCGTGATTTTATCCGGTCGATTGCCTGGATAAAAGAACATTTTCCCAAGGTCAAGATTAGCGGTGGATTGAGTAATCTGTCCTTTGCGTTCAGGGGTAACAATCCCTTGCGGAAAGCCATGCACACGATTTTCCTTGAACTGGCGGTTGAAGCCGGCATGGATATGGCTATTGTGAATCCTGCCATGGAATTTGCTTCCGCCGGTATTCCCGAGACGGCAAAAGCGATCATCCGAGAAGCCTTGTTGGTCGAAAAAGGTGATGGTCCGGCAGCACGAAAAGCACTGATCGATCTCGCCATGTCGGGATCATTGGATGCCGTTTCAGATCCTGAGAAAAGCAAGAAGATCGATCCCTGGCGATCACTTGAGGTTCGTGAAAGACTGAGTGAAGCGCTGGTCAGGGGAGATGACAGCTACCTTGAAAGCGATCTTGAAGAAGCGGGAAAAGAACATGCCATGGCATTAATCGAAGGACCGCTCATGGGCGGCATGTCCAAAGTCGGTAAATTATTCGGTGAAGGAAAAGTTTTTCTTCCTCAGGTTGTCCATTCGGCTCGCATTATGAAAAAAGCGGTTGATATGTTACGGCCTTACCTCTCTGAAATGGATGATACCACCGTCAATGCGCGTGGCACAGTTGTGTTGGCAACCGTCAAGGGCGATGTGCATGATATCGGCAAAAATATTGTGTCACTGGTCTTGCAATGCAATCATTTCCGGGTCATTGATCTGGGCGTGATGGTCCCGC
>CAYNBL010000045.1:0-14252 GCA_964395205.1 uncultured bacterium
AATGTATCTCTTAACTTACTATGAAATTTGTCCAATTAACTTTGAAGACGTACATAAAGCGGTTGAATTTTGTAATAAGCTCAGTGAAGAAGAAGGTTTACAAAAAGTATATACGATCAACGGAAAGAGCATAAGCTCCGATTTTAATAAGAATGGTTATCGATTACCGACGGAAGCGGAATGGGAATATGCAGCACGGAGTAGGGGCCGGGATGACCAGAAATATAGCGGAACAAATACTGAAAGTAAATTGGGTAATTATGCCTGGTATGGTAAAAGTAGCTTAAAGACCCATCCTGTTGGGAGTAAACGGCCAAATGAACTTGGTCTATATAATATGAGTGGTAATGTCTGGGAATGGTGTTGGGACTGTTATGGTGATTATCCATCGGGTCCACAAACGAACCCAAGCGGACCTTCTTCAGGCGGCGGCCGTGTGTTGCGTGGCGGCGGCAGCAGCTTCGCCAGCCACTGTTGTGTTGCGTATCGTAACTCCGGTAGCCCATCATACGGCTACGACGACCTCGGTTTCCGACTTGCCATGAGTTCAAAGTGATATTTGTCATTTTGTGAGCAAGCGGCAAGAGAAGTGAAGTGGAGCGGAACAAGAAGCCGACGGAGAGGGGAAAAGCGTAGAAATATTTGACCTTCTTCCATGAATTGAACATTTTGATCTAATCAAATGAATTTCTCGAGGTTTGCCCCGGGGTTGTTCATTAGTAAAGATTTAATCCCAATAGAGTAATCTAGCCACGCCTAAACCCCTTGTAAAATAACACTTTGCCACGGGTAAAATAAGAGTGGGCAGTTTTTGGTCACCTTGCCTTGTAACTAATTGATTATTAGCGCTGTTCAGCGGACTCATAATCCGTTTGTCCAGAGTTTACCCCAATATTTATAGGTAAGAGCTTACCCACTTAAAGCCTGAATTATACAGGCTTTTGCTTACTCAAAGGGTTCGAAACAACTATCCTTTTACACCGGTAACTTGTGTTTTTCCAATTGCAATTGGTCGTTTACAGGGTGCATCTTTACTGTATTTTGCCTCAGATCCTTTTCCGAATTGGTCTTGAGGTTTGAAATAGATCTCTCCGGGCGTAATGCAATCATCAACGGGGCAAACCAGCAGACAGAGATGACAGCCGACGCATTTATCTTTATCGATCGTTGCCTTACGTTCTTTTTCGTCCCATTCAATGGCCTGATGAGCGCCATCGTAACATGAGATATAGCAACGGCCGCAACCGACACATTTATCCTGATCGATCTCCGGACAGATCTTGAAATCACGATCGACCAATTCTGCCGATACGGTTTTATTCAAGGCCAGTCCGACAAAATCATCGATCTTTTCAAAGCCTTTTTCTGCCATCCAAATTGAAAGACCGGAGATCATATCTTCTACTATCCTGTAGCCATACTGCATAACGGACGTTGTAAACTGCAGGTTGGTACAACCGAGTAAAATGAATTCCGCGCAGTCTTCCCATGTTTCTATACCACCGATGCCGCTGATAGGAATATCCTTCAGCATGGGATCCTGTTTCATATTGGAGATAAAACGGAGTGAAATAGGTTTAATTGCCTTACCGGAATATCCTGAAACGGATGATTTTCCATTTACGACAGGCAGTACGCACATTGTATCCAAATCAACACCGGTAATTGATTTTACCGTATTAATGGCTGCAATGGCATGACCGCCGGCGGCTATTGATGCTCGCGCAGGGATTTCTATTTTCTCGATATTCGGAGTCATTTTCAGCATGACCGGAAGATGTGTGCCTTTCAGGGTTGCTTTGGTAAAACTTTCGATCAATTCAAGGTTGCAGCCTACGTCACTGCCCATATTTTCATGTGTCATCTGGGGACAGGAATAATTGTTTTCGATAATATCCGCACCGGCAGCTGTAATATCCCGGGCCAGACGTTCCCAATCATCCACATTCATGCCCATGATAGAGGCAATAAGACATTTATTCGGGAATTCTTTTTTAAGTTTTCTTAAGAACTCAAGGTTTTCCTCATAAGGATGATCTGATATCTGTTCCATATTCTTGAAACCTATAAAGGAAGCCGCTTCTTTTTTAGTGGCATCAAATCGAGGAGAGCATTCATCGGGGATGTAGGTTCCGATGGTTTTAAATACAATTCCACCTCCGCCGGCTTTTAAAAACCGCGCGCACATATCATAAGTGGCAGCAACGGGGGAGGATGAAAGAAAGAAGGGATTCTCACAAGGAAAACCGCAAAATTTGACGGATAGGTCTGCATGCTTAGCCATTATTTTGCCTCCTTTGTAAGAAATAATTCAATATTATCCGCTGCTATCTTGCCGACCTGAACAGCTTCTACAATTGTCTTTCCGCCATTAACAATATCGCCGCCGGAAAATATATTTGGGATATTTGTTTGGTATGTTTCTTCGTCTGCTTGTATACCATTCTTAGGTGTAAGTTCAATGTCTCCAAGTTTCTTTACACTACTTTCAGGCTTTTGACCGATCGCAAATATGATCGTATCGGCTTCAAGCATGATCGTTGATCCGTCTTTGAATCCGCTTCCCGTAATGCCATTTACTTTTCCATTTTTACCCAGAATCTCTTTGGGTTTAAATCCATAGAAAAACTGAATACCAATGGATTCACAATATGCCATTTCTCTTTTGCTTGCAGGAGCTTCTTCACGGGTTCTTCTGTATAAGATCATAGTTTTATCGGAACCAAGTAGGCGAGAGGTCGTCGCACAGTCCATAGCAACATCCCCGCCACCAATAACAACCACTTTTTTACCGGGCTTTATATTGCCTTCGCTGCTTTTTGCCGAAGCTAGATAGTCGACGGCATTTGTAACACCACTCAAATCACTTCCCGGGATATCCAGTAAAATAGGCGCTTGATTTCCTATCCCAAGAAAAAATGCCTTATAGCCCTTAACTTTAAGATCACTCAGATTAAGATCACGTCCAATTTTTGTATTCATGACAAATTCCACACCGAGATCGCGAACATATTGGATCTCTTCGTCTACCACGTATTGAGGGAGCCTTGCCGGAACAATGCCATAGGTCATGACACCACCGGGTTTTTCCTTTTCTTCAAAGATCGTGACTTTATAGCCTTTCATTGCAAGACTTGCGGCACAGGCGAGAGAAGCGGGTCCTGATCCTACCATGGCAACTTTATCTTTTGTTGCTATTGGAGTATCTAAAGCCTTGAATCCGGTCGCTTTTTCATAGTCCGTCACAAAACGCTGTATCCTGCCAATTTGTATAGGTTTGTCTATACCCGTTCGAGAGCAGGCCATTTCGCACATTTTCTCATGTGGGCAAACACGAGCGCAAATACCGCCCAGAATATTGTTTTTACGAATGATCTCAGCGGCTCCCTTGAAATTTCTAAATCTTACGGCTCTAATAAAATCACCGGGGTGGGTGTTTGCGGGACAGTCCCGACTACAGGGCGCATCCAAGCATAAAAGGCAACGTGTTGCTTCTTCCATAGCCATTGAGATGGTAAAGAACGGGACCGATTCTTTCAGATAAATAGTGTTAATATCCTTTTCTGAAAATGAAGTAGCTTGATCCATGAGGGACCTCCAATATATCTAATTTTATTTTCGTAGCGTGAAATTACCCGATTAATTCTTATAAAACAAATATTTTATAAATTCAACTATCTGTTGGCATGTTTGTAAGATAAAAGATTAAAGTAAAAAGATAAAAGTATGGGCGAAGGGTAAAATGGTTCGGCTACGTAGGCTGTACTTTAGTGAGGTAAAATGTTGAGGCCGATAATGACATGTAAGAAGATATAGAATCTATCTTTCAGTTTCCTGAGAATTCAATGATAAAATTATGATTTGTCGCCTTCTTATGTTTATAAACGGAAATCATATTGTAAGTATTTTGAATAGGGGGTAGTCTTCTAAGAAAGGTAATATTATATTTATTTATCAGGTTTTTTTATTTGTGATCTTAGACCATCAATATGTTCAAATAACCGGTCATCAATATTTTGCCATAAAGGATCAAGAATTACATCAATTCCCTCTCGTCTAGCCAATTTAGCAGCAGAAACAAAATCGCTATCACCGGAAACGAGAATAATGCGTTTTACGAGTTTTTTATAACTTAAAGCTGCAATATCTAGTCCAATTCGTATATCTACGCCCTTTTGTTTAATATTTAAATAGACATCTTTTTCCGTCAATTCCTCAAATTTCATCTTTCCATTAAATATTTTTTTTAATTGTTGTGAATGAATTTGCCAATCACCATAGGACTTTAGATAACCCAACCTCAATGCTACTTTTCTTTGTTTTTTTAGTTCATTAAATAGTGCTATCCTAAATTTATATATGTCAGTCATGGCAAAGTTAATACTTCTTCCGTCTATTGGATTATGTGACCTAATATCAAGAGGTTGAGAATCGTAATAAAATATCCTATAAAGATCATTGAAATCATCTAGATGTTTCATTAAGTAATTGTGTAAGCTTTTAGCTGTTTCTTCGGGAGTGTGATCTTTTCCACCATCAAAACATTTCCGATATCTTTTTAGAAAAAATGCGCCATCTACAAGGATCGCAGTTGGTGTATGGAGATAATTATTTTTTTTCATTTAATTCTCCTAAAATCAAAACCCCTGAGATCGTTCTGTCGCAATTAATTGACAGACGAAAGTCAGGGGTGGAATTAGTTATTTCAGTCTACAAACACGTAATGTTAGCAAGTGTCTTCATAAAAGTCAAGTATTTTCCTAGTATGGCTTTTTTCTGTGATGTAGCTCACAATTCTGAATTTTCTACAGCATTCCTCACACTCTAGCACTCTCGGCAGTTTCGGGTATTGGGCGGTGGGGGAAAAGATGATTGAGAGGATTGTGGTGGGGAATAAAACTACTTTAAAATAATGTTTTAATGGTTTTTTCAACTCCATCAATTAATTCTTTTACATCATCTTTTGTGGGATCTTTTTCTTTCTTATGATCACAAAGGTTTCTTAAATCACCCAAAAGTTGTATTTTTCTCCATGTTTGAAAATCAATAGTATTTTCTTCTTTTAACTTATCGTTATATACTGCAATAGTTGGATTCTTTTTGCTTATAGTAATTTTGTGATTTTTACATATTTGACTTAAGTGTTTTTCAAGAACTACACCAGCAATTGCACCCGCTCCTCTTATAAAACCTTTTTTACTTAACTCCAATGCAGCATCTAGCTCTGAATCAAATAAATCAGCTTGAATGATTTGTTCAATATCAAAAAGCGAAGATTCAAATTTCCTATTGGCAGATTTTAGAATTTCTAATTGTTGTTTAAACTGAACTAGTGCTGCCGAAGGACCCACAATTTTACCTTGTGTAGGGTGTATTACATCTAGCCTTTGCAGGTAATCTGCAATTACATAATTACCATATACAATATCTATTCGATTTTTGGGTTTTTCATATAAACTTTTAAAATTATCAATTCTATCTGGTATAAGCAATTTTATTAAGGCTAATGATTCGGTATACCAAGTCTGATACTTAGATTCAAATTCAGGATAGGAATTAATTTTTTTCAATAGAGTTTCTTGTTCCTCAGGTGTTTTCTCTTCAATTTCTTTATCAATATCATTTTTGTTACAATTATAATACATTGCTTTGTATAAAATTTTACCACTACTAATTAAATTATCTAAGTCTTGTTTATACTTATCAAGATTTTTCATCTTATTCTCCCTGAATATTTTTTAAACGTATATTTACTGAAGAATGTAATAAGCATATTAACCATTAAAAAGAAAATTAAACTATGTTTTACCCTAACCAAAATTAGGGTGACTCCTGCTTAATCCCTCAATAATTTGCTACATGAAGAGGAATTTTCAGTCATGATATAAAACCTTATTCCTCGCTAAAAATATTCTCAAAATAAGCAGCATTATCACATACTTCACACACAATGATCTGTGAGTTTTTCTTTATGACAAATTCTGATAAGCCGATCTCAGTTGTCGGACTACCCCAATCGTAGGTATAGCCAAGGCGAGTCCAAGGGTAGCGCATAGGGAAGTAGGAGTAGATGATGTTATCTTCGTACCAAACTTGGTAGCTGGAATCTATATCGGCAGGAAATGTGAGTTGGGCTGAATTATCTGTAATTTCATTGTCAGGGGAGGGACGCCAGAGGTCTGTTGGGTTGACCCACATTTCTATAAAATGGGTGTATCCTTTATCTCGTGGTAATCCCAATAATTCTTCAGTACGGTCAACATAGTCCGATCCCGATGAATAATTCGCTAGGAACCAATCTTCCATTTCGGGTACCACCGTCACCCAGATCTCGCCCCAGGTGGTTGTTACGGTGCTGTCTTTGGGATAGCTGTCAGGATACTTTGTCCATGTGACTACCAACACCTTTTTATCGTCTCCCGTTCCGGACCAAATTATGTAAGTATTGGTATCGTTGATCGCGATTAGAGTATTACAAATTTCATCTTCTTCGGCGATCATGGCATCTTGTATGGCGATTTCGTACTTTTCTTCATCGGAAAGTTGCGGAGTATTATTAAATAAATCGCAGGAGCTGAAAAGCAGAAGACAGCTGAGTAATAAACTTGAAATTGTGAAACTTCTTTTTATCATCTTATTGTTATTCTTGTTAAAAATATGTTTTCAATAAATTACACACAGATATGTAATTGCGAAAGAAATTAAATATTCTTAACCCTTTTCATCAAAAGCTAATTTGAGTTTAAAGGTAAACTGATTCCAATTCCGATACCCGGTTTACCGTTGATTGACATATCTTTAAGGTTGAGGTCAATTTTTCTTAGACGTTTATTTATTATAATCGCTTTGTCTAAACTATTGATACCTATTGCCGATAAGATTAAACCCCCTAATGCAATACTTCCTCCCAATACATAACCCAAACCTTTGGTTGCAAAAGTAAGTAAGATAAAAGGATTCCTATCATCATGATCATACGGCTCGTTATCGGGTATTTCAAGATTTTTACTTTCAATACAAATTCCAACGCCCACAGCTGTCACCGATGCACCGGCCAGCAATACCCCGCTTGAAAATACAATATCAACGGTATTACTGAACTTCATCCTGTTTAAATTCTTTTTACTTAAACATAAATGTTCGTAATCGATCTCTTGTGCGAAGATAGAAGAAGTTGAAATGGTCATGATGATGAGAAAAATGATTATTTTCTTCATTGTCCTATCCAATAGCTATGCTAACACCGATTCCAACACCGGGATGGTCTTTGTATGAGGTGGGTTGAAAACGTTTTAGTTCAAGTTGGATTTGTCGTTTTTTATCAACTTGAAATGTAATATTTCCACTGGCGCTTATGGTGAGTCCTACGCCCGTTATACAAAGTCCGGCACCCCCGCTTATCAAAGCGAGGCCGCCGACGTATTGCATAAAGTAAATAGTCAGGAAAACAGGCCACATCATCATGTGAGCTTCATTGTCAGGGTCAAATTCAACGAAGGGCTCAGATGTGAGGAATGCGACTCCTACAACCGTCGACAAAGCACCCAGTCCTGCAAATACTATCCCACCGGTTGATACTAATGAGGATGTAAAGATCTCGGTGTTTACTTTTTGCATCTGATCGTAAAGCTGTTCTTCATTTAACTTGCTATATAAGAGATCAAAACCTGATCCATATTTCTGAGCAGACAGTAAACCAGGGATAATAATAAATATGATCAAAAGGCAGATAATAGATCTTTTCATCCATTTCTCCATGCTTATGAGATGCAATACTAATTTATTTAATACAATAAAAATTCCATAAATTAATATTTAAAAACAAGAAAACAATCTCTAAAAGAAAATCTAACACCCTGCCTTATTTTATTAAGAGCATTTTGTTTTTGTCTTTAAAGTTTCCTGCCATCAAACTATAAATATATACCCCGCTTGGGAGAGAACATCCGCTTGCATTTTTCCCGTCCCATATCACTTTATGCCATCCGGGGGATGCTTGTTGGATGTGCCATGATCTTACAGTATGCCCCATGATGTCATAAATGATCAAATCAACATCTGTTTGTTCAGGAAGCCCAAAGTCAATATGGGTCGAAGGATTAAAAGGATTTGGATAATTAGGATACAAACGGTATTCCGAAGGGATAGCATCAATTTTACTCAGTTCTTGAATAGTCACCCATACCATTCCGCTGGCATCCCCTCCGTTGCTATAGACTCTGACCCGTCCACTGTAGGATCCTAGCGGAAGCGAGGATGTCGTAGCCGTTACGGTAATTATTAGAGAATCGTCTTCGTTTACCACAAACGTGTCTTGAGACAGAGCTATCCACTCCAGCGAAGTGGTGATCGTCCCTTTCAAGGTGTCGTTACCGGTATTATGAATTGTAAAGTCATAATACGCGGTATCGGGATCATTGTTTATAATTACATTACCAAAATCATATTCGATCGATTCGAAAGATAAATTCAGAACAGGAGCGGGGGGAATGACTGTAATTGAACCCTCTTTTATGATCATACGATGTTCTGTCCCATCAAAGAGGATCTTAGCGAAATCAACAGGGATCTGATCCCTAGTTGTATCCGGGATCAGAAGATCAATGTGAAACAAGGTACCGATCTCATTGATGGCTTGACTTCCAGTTGCTTCCACATACAAGGTATCATTGCTTTGATAATACGATATATCCCATTGATTATTTGCTAATAAACCGTCTGCGCAAATATCTGTTAATTCCGTATATTGTAAAAATCCTATAAATGACATGCTCAATGAATTGCAGCTGTAATCATGAGGGAACATAGCGTGGATATTCATTGTCGCCGTATCTCCGGGATCTACTTTAATATTGCTAGCGGACATCTCAAAAGGGCGGCTCGGCCACATCATCCAGCTTTTTAATGTATATCCGTAAAAATCTGCCATATAAAGTGATGCACATTCTTCTTTGTAGTCCCATGCTATCTGACAGGGGGCACGTACGACCCAAGGCTGAGTATATACTCCTTGCGTATACACTTCCGATGAGTCGATCAACCCTTGTTCCAGCCAATACAAATATTGTTTTTCTACTGCCATGCCAAGTGAAAAACCACCAATAGATGTTACGGAATTGTTTGTATTGGTGAATTGTTTGATATCATAATCATCATAAGGATCAATAATATAAATACCATCATTTGCCGCATCGCGGCTGAATAACCAGAAATAATCATTTGGTCCTGATGAAACATACATAATATTTCCCATGTCAATACCAAGATCGGCTAAGTATAATGTATCCAATTCGTATCCATCCACGGGATTGCCTCGAAATGCCGTAAAGAAATTACTACCAAGCGAAGGAGAAATAATAAAAGAACCGTCTTCCGTAGCGGCAAGATTCCTACCCCCAGGTGAGCCGTAAAGCGTATCGATAGGCGTAATCGTCGAATCCCATATGACGATACTGTTACCTACGATTTGTTGAGTCAGATAATACTGAGCACCCGAATATACGAATGTTTCTATACCTCCACCGACATTACATAAATAGGATGAATTGCTAAGCGCAAGCACTTCATACGTCTCTTGATCGAACACTAATATTTTATCGTTACTCCAATCTCCGTAGGCGATATTTCCATTACCCAATGTAGCGAAAAAACGACAATTTCCAAGAGTGAGATCGCCTTCAGTGGTAACGATCTCAGGGCCGATGGTATCAATACGTCCATATTCGGGATCGTAAACAAGAATTGCCATATCATATCTGTCATTATGAAAATACGAAGCGGTCCAGACACGACCGTTTCCCGCTACGGCAACACCGTAGGGATGCGAGAATTCCGGAATAATGATTGTTTCCGGATCATCCGAAGCAATATCCTTTCCGCTTATAATGGCAGTATCCCAATAATAGTACGAAGCCTGACAAAGCATTACTGACAGGAGGAATAAGAAAAAATGGGGGAATGGTTGTTTTTTCAATTTATTACCTCAATATGTATTAATTTATTTTAAATTAATCATACAATATTTACTTATCAAGATAAAAGTGATAAAAAAGAGACGCGATAAATCGCGTCTTTACATATAATTCTAATATATTTAAAAATCGATTGCTGATCACAGATTACTGACTATCAAATTCCCCATTTCTTCCGTTCCCACCAATTTACATCCGGGTTCTTTGATATCTCCGGTGCGGTAGCCATCATTGAGAACAGCTTCAACTGCATCGGCGATATCATCGTAGGCGTCTGTCATGCCAAAGCTGTATTTGAGCATCATGGCAGCGCTCATGATCTGGGCAATGGGATTTGCCACGCCTTGGCCTGCAATATCGGGGGCCGAACCGCCACCGGGCTCAAACATACCAAAAGAGCCGTCCGCTAGGGAAGCGGAGGGTAACATGCCGAGCGAACCGGTAATTGCAGCAGCTTCATCGGAAAGGATGTCACCAAACATATTACCACAGAGCATCACATCAAATTGTGAAGGTCTCATCGTCAGTTGCTGAGCCGCATTGTCCACATACATGGGTTCATAGCTGACATCCGGATATTCTTTGGCGACTTCTTCAACCACTTCGCGCCAGAAGACCATGGAGGTCAGGACATTAGCTTTATCTATGGATGTTACTTTTTTATGTCTTGTTTGAGCAGCTTTAAAAGCAATATGCGCAATTCTGCGGATCTCATTCTTCGCATAGACGAGTGTATCAAAAGCATATTCTTCTTCGCCTTCACCGGCACGTCCTTTAGGTTCGCCAAAATAAATGCCACCGGTCAGTTCGCGGACGACCAAGATATCAAATCCCTTTTCTGCCGTATCGGCGCGCAGGGGAGAGGCGGCAGAAAGGGCAGGGTATAGTTTTGCCGGACGAAGATTTGCATAGAGTTTGAATTCTTTGCGCAATCCCAAAAGCGAGTTAACCTCTACACGGGACCATCTTTCCAAATGCTGTTCTGCAACCGGACCACCGACAGAACCAAATAAAATGGCATCTGATCTATGGCATATATCGAGTGTTACTTTAGGCAAATGACTTTTATATTCATCCCAAGCAGCACCGCCGACCAAAGCATGTTCATATTCAAATTCCACATCGTATTTCTTTTCTACTCGCTCAAGCACCTTGAGTGCTTCATCCATAACCTCGGGACCAATTCCATCACCGGGAAGAACGGCAATTTTGTATTTCATATCAATTCCTTTGAATAGTGTAACGACGCGATGCATCGCGTCGTTAAATAACTTAGTTTTCAATTTTCTCCGGATCCATACAATGCAAAAACCAACTCACCGAATCCGTCAAAGCATCCCAGCTGGCTTCATCGGTATTTTTGGAGACACCCACAGTATGGATACGTTTATTTCCGTATGCGGATTCGATCAATACGCGGACTTTTGCACCCGTTGCCTCATTGCCGTTGATCACACGCACTTTATAGTCGACCAAACGCAATAATTTGATCTCTGGATAGAATTTTCGCAGAGCCTGGCGTAGTGCACGATCTAATGCATGAACGGGACCATCACCCTCGGCTGCAGTGTGCTCTTTTTGATCATTGACCAGCATACGAACCGTCGCTTCCGAACGCGGGGTTGCGGTCGTATCTTTTTCCACCAGAACACGAAAACCCTCAAGACTGAAATAGCTTTGCCATTCACCGGTTATCTTTTTGATCAAAAGTTTTAAAGAGTCCTCTGCACCCTCGTATTGATAACCATCATGTTCTTTTTGTTTTAAGGTCCTGATAATTTGAGGGATCTTAGTAATGTGTTTTTTAATATCAAATCCCAGTTCATCTGCTTTATAAACCAGATTACTGATCCCTGAGAGATCCGATAATAATACTTCGCGTTTATTTCCGACGATCTCGGGCTGGATATGTTCATAAGTCGCTGAATCTTTCATGACAGCCGATACATGAATACCGCCTTTATGTGCAAAAGCCGATGTTCCGACAAAGGGCATATTGTTCACAGGTGGTAAATTGGCCAATTCAGAAATAAAGTGGCTGACCCGGGTGATCTGATCGATCTGATCATCGGGAATGCAGTGATAATTAGCTTTGACCTGAAGATTTGGAATGACAGAACAGAGATTTGCATTACCGCAACGTTCCCCATATCCGTTTATTGTGCCTTGAACATGGACACATCCGGCATCAACAGCTGCTACGGTGTTCGCTACGGCCATATCAGAATCATTGTGTAAATGTACACCAACGGGAGTTTTAACGCTCTTTAAAACCTTCTTTACTATCTTAACAAGTTCTAAAGTTTGCGTTCCGCCATTAGTATCACAAAGCACCAAAGTATCTGCGCCCGCTTTTTCGGCTGCCAGTAGGGTGCTTAAAGCGTATTCGGGGTCATTTTTATATCCGTCAAAAAAATGTTCTGCATCGTATATGACTTCTTTACCGTTCTCTTTAAGGTAAGCGACCGAATCTGATATAAGCTTTATATTTTCTTCCAGAGATATCTTTAGGGCTTTTTTGACATGTAATGTCCATGATTTTCCAAAAATTGCGACAGCCGGAGTTTCAGCCTCTAAAAGGGCCTTAAGGTTTGGATCTTTTTCTGCAGTATATTTTGCACGGCGAGTACTTCCAAAAGCAACCAGTTTTGCATGTTTGAATTTAATTGTCTTTGCTTGTTCAAAGAATAACTGATCTTTGGGATTTGATCCCGGCCATCCGCCCTCGATGTAATCAATACCAAAACTGTCCAGTTCCTCTGCAATGCGCAATTTATCTTCTAAAGAAAAGGAGATTTCCGCAGATTGGGTACCATCGCGTAATAATGTATCGAAGATTTGGATCTTTTTGTTTATCATTTACTTCCTTGTTTAAAAGGACCTCGAACTGTGATTCAAGCAGAGACGCGATAAATCGCGTCTTTACATCTCACGACTTACGATTTACGTCTTACTTCTTCAGCCAACTCATCATCCCGCGTAGTTTAGCACCGACTTTTTCAAGCAAATGCTGAGCATCTTTTTCTTTAATGGCGGTATAAACGGGACGTCCGGTTTCATTTTCATGGATCCATTCTTTAGCGAATGACCCATCCTGGATCTCTCCAAGGATCTTTTTCATTTCTTTACGGGTATCTTCCGTAATCACACGGCGTCCACGAGTCAGATCGCCGTATTCAGCCGTATCCGAGATAGATGAACGCATATTGGCAATACCGCCTTCAAAAATAAGATCGGTAATAAGTTTGACTTCATGTGAACATTCAAAATAGGCCATTTCGGGCTTATAACCGGCTTCTACAAGGGTATCGAAACCTGCGCGGATCAATTCTGTCAACCCACCGCAAAGAACGGCTTGTTCACCAAAAAGGTCAGTTTCTGTTTCTTCACGGAAAGTGGCTTCAATAATACCTGAGCGACCGGCGCCAACTCCACATGCGTGAGCAAGAGCCATTTCACGGGCATCTCCGCTTGCGTTCTGATGAACAGCGATCAATGCCGGAACACCGCCGCCTTCGACAAATTGACGACGAACGAGATGACCCGGTCCTTTGGGAGCCACCATATACACATCCACATCTTTGGGCGGAACGATCTGTCTGTAATGAATATTGAATCCGTGCGAAAAGACAAGTGCTTTGCCGGCGGTCATGTTTTCAGCAACATCAGCATAATAGACTTTTTTCTGGATCTCGTCGGGTAAAAGGATCTGGACAACATCAGCTTTGGCGGAGGCTTCTTTAGCTGAAAGGGGAGTAAAGCCATGTTCGATGGCCAATTTATAATTATCCGTACCTTCCAGTTCGCCCACGATAACATTGTATCCACTGTCTCTTAAGTTTTGTGCCTGTGCATGTCCCTGCGAACCATATCCGATAATGGCGATGGTCTTTGATTTTAGCAGTTCCGGCTTTGCATCTTTGTCGTAATACATTTCCATTGACATTTTAATTTCTCCTAAGTGTAATTTATAATTTTAAGTCATTTCAATTTTATCTCAAAGTCGATATGTCGATGATATTTATCGACCAATCGACTCATCAACTTCTCATATTCATCGACTTTTTTAAACCGCATTTCAAATATTGTGTAATTTGAGATCTCTCCCAGCCTTCGTTCAACAAGCTTCGGCGGGCAGGCTGCTTCGTCCCGAAAACCATCGGGACTTCGATCGAGATGACATATTATCAACCCATCTACTCATCAACTTCTTATATTCATCGACCTTATCAACCCATCTACTCATCAACTTCTTATATTCATCGACCTTATCAACCCATC
>CAYNBL010000045.1:14352-17388 GCA_964395205.1 uncultured bacterium
TACTCATCAACTTCTTATATTCATCGACTTTATCAACCCATCTACTCATCAACTTCTTATATTCATCGACTTTATCAACATCTTCTATACGTCCAAAACCGCGAATTCACCGCTGCGATCCAATTCTTGTATGCCGAAAGGTTGTACGACCTCTAGGAAACGCTTGATTTTACGTGGACCTCCGGTCATACTGACAACAACATAGTTCGTTGACAAATCAAGGACTTTTGCCCTGAAAAGATCGATCACTTGTAAAAGATCCGGCCGGTTCTTTGAGGTGCTGATCTTCACCATAATGAACTCCCGAACAATATAATTCTTATTGTGTGAAATATCAGTAACTTTTACCACATCAACCAGTTTGTTCAATTGCTTTGATATTTGTTCTATTTGGTCTTCCGTTTCGGTCAAAACAAGATGAACACTGTATATTTCAGGTATTTCCGTCGGTGTAGACATAATGCTGTCGATATTATAACCACGTTGGGAGATCAGTCCGGTAATACGTGCCATGACACCTACGGTATTTAAGACTTTTAAACGAATGGTATGTTTTGTTTTCATGCTTTTTCCTTTTCCGGTCCCAGTAATATCTCGTCAATAGGTTTTCCACCGGGTACCATGGGGTAAACATTTTCTTCTTTTCTGACAATACATTCCATGACTACCGGTCCCGGATATGCAAGTCCTTCTTTTAACATTGCTACCAGTTCTTCCGGGGTGCTTGCGCGTAATCCTTTTACACCGTTAGCTTCCGCAACTTTCACAAAATCAGGGCGGTAGACTTCGGGGCATTGGGGGTTGGGACCTTTACATTCGGGTGGGCAATTCGGGGTTTGTTTAAGACAGACTTTGGAATATTGTTTGTTCCAAAACAGTTCCTGCCACTGACGGACCATGCCCAGATATTGATTATTGATCACCAATGCTTTAACCGGTATATTATTGATGGCACAGGTAGCCAATTCCTGGATATTCATTTGGAATCCGCCGTCACCGCAGATCGCGACAACCTGTCTTTTGGGATTCGCCAATGCGGCTCCCATCGCAGCAGGAAGTCCAAAACCCATGGTTCCCAAGCCACCTGAAGATATAAAACAGCGTGGACCTTTATGTTTGTAGTAGAGTGCTGAGAACATCTGGTGCTGTCCGACATCCGTTACGATAATTGCATTATCTTTCGACAGTTCACTGAGTTTTTCGATCACATATTGCGGAGCAAGTGCTTCACCCGGTTTTTGGGAGTAAGTCAGCGGACTTTCATCACGCCAGGCGGTTACGGTTTTACACCAACCATTGGCAGGACAGGCTTTTAGGATTTTATTCAGTTCTTTTAACACGTGTTTTGCATCCCCGACAACCGGGATCTCAGTTTGGATATTCTTGCCGATCTCAGCAGGATCGATATCAATATGTGCGATCGTGGCTTTGGTTGCAAAACGGGAAAGATCACCGGTCACACGGTCATCAAAGCGCACGCCCACTGCGATCATAAGATCACATTGCATCATGGCATGATTGGCAGCGTATCGTCCATGCATGCCGGGCATGCCCAGAAATAAGGGATGATCGGCGTCGGATGAACCAAGTCCCATTAAGGTCGTAACAAAAGGAATATTGGTTTTTTCAACAACAGCGAGCAATTCTTTTTCCGCTCCGGAGGCAACAATACCGCCCCCCGTATAGAAAAGTGGTTTTTCCGCTTTCTGAATAGTCTCTGCAAGTTTTTTGATTTGCTTAGGATTGCCTTCTACAGTGGGTTTGTAACCCGGTAATTTTATTTCTTCGGGATATTTATAGTTTTTTAATACAGCTAATAATACATCAACCGGAATATCAATGGAAACGGGACCCGGACGACCCGTGCGCGCAATGTGAAAAGCTTCTTTCATTGTTTTGGGAAGATCATTGATATCATTTACAAGATAATTGTGCTTGGAAATAGTGCGTGTCATACCGGACATATCCACTTCCTGGAAGCCATCCGTACCGATAAATCCATTTTTAACCTGTCCGCTGATCACCACAATGGGGACAGAATCGAGTTTTGCCGTTGCAATACCTGTAATGGCATTGGTTGATCCCGGTCCTGAGGTGACCAAAGCAACTCCAACCTTACCCGTCGAACGCGCATAACCGTCTGCAGCATGCACAGATGCCTGTTCATGACGATTCAATATGACGTTCAATTCTTTTTCTTTGAAGAGTGCATCAAAAATGGGAATAACCACACCACCGGGGTATCCGAACAGTATGTCAACACCTTCTTGTTTTAATGCGTCTATGACGATTTGCGAGCCGTTCATGTATAATACCTTATGTTGATCTTAGCGTTAATATATTTTTTGATGTCAAATTAAAAATAGACGCGACGCATCGCGTCACTACACTATTTTATATTTGTAACAGCACCTTTTGATGCGCTTTGTGCCATCACGGCATAACGTCCCAATGCACCGTAGTCAATTCTGGGTGGTTTGGGAGTCCAGCCTTCTTTTCTATTTTTTATTTCTTCATCAGTCAGTTTTACTTCAAGTTTACCGGCAGGAATATCAAGGGAAATAATATCTCCATCCCTTAGTACACCAATGGTACCACCGGCTGCAGCTTCGGGAGCCACATGACCGATACAGGCACCACGCGTTCCGCCCGAAAAACGACCGTCAGTGATCAGAGCGACCGATTCGCCCAATCCTTTTCCCATGATATAGGAAGTAGGGGAGAGCATCTCCTGCATTCCGGGTCCGCCCTTGGGTCCTTCATATCGAATAACCACAACATCGCCGGCTTTAACTTTTCCCTCAAGAATACCATCACAAGCATCTTCTTGAGATTCAAAGATAACTGCTGGGCCTTCGAATACAAGCATGTTAGCAGTGACACCTGCCGTTTTTACAACTGAGCCTTCTTCAGCAAGATTGCCTTTTAAAACAGATAAACCGCCGCTTTGTGAGTAAGCATTATTCAAAGTATGAATAACGTGGTTATCTTTAATTTCTGCTTTAGCTATATTTTCACCTAAAGTTCCACCTGTCA
>CAYNBL010000046.1:0-16964 GCA_964395205.1 uncultured bacterium
ATATCGTGATCATCGGCGTTTCTCCCGATAATGCAAAATCGCACAAGAAATTTGCCGAAAAATATGACCTGCCGTTTATTTTACTCTCCGATCCCGGAAAAGAAGTACTGAAATCTTACAATGCATGGGGAGAGAAAAACCTATATGGCAAGATTATAATAGGTCTCATTCGCAAGACGCTTCTTATTGATGAAAATGGTAAGATCATCAAAATCTATCCCAGAGTGCGGGTTGAGGGGCATTCGAAAGCGATACTTAAAGAATTTGGTGTAAATCAGTTGGCACTAAGCCCTAAACTGAAATTAGGATAGCAAACAGTATAGATATTAATAATGAAATGCGTATGACACCTGTCATCCCGAGCGTAGTCGAGGGATCTATTCATGCCATAATGATATTGAAATGAAAAAATGCTTAGATAACAAAGAGACGCAATAAATCGCGTCTTTACATTTTCTAGAATAATTACTGCCGACTGTAATCAATCGTCTTCAAATTCGACCTGCTGGGCAATAAGAGCCACTTCTTTTTTAAAAGCTTCGTTGGCTCTGGTGCGTTTGCCTATTTCGCGCACACCGTACATAACCGTTGTGTGGTCACGGCCGCCTAGGCGTAGTCCGATAGTTTTCAGTGAAGCATTACATAATTCACGACAAAGATACATCATCACCTGCCGCGCAAGCGCCACCTCTTTGCGGCGTCCTTTACCGATGATCTCGTTTTCTGAAACTTTATAGTAGCGGGTCACTACTTTTTGAACCGAATCAATGGAAATGATACGATCCCGTTTTACACCCTTGATATCCATTAGTACGGATTTTGCCAATCCGAGAGTAATATCAATATGATTTAATGATGAACGCGCGAGCATTGTCGTGAGAGTACCTTCAAGCTCTCTGATGTTCGAGCTGATGTTCTGGGCGATAAACTCAATAACTTCGTAAGGGATATCAAGATTTTCTATCAGTGTTTTGTGTTGAAGTATGGCAACGCGTGATTCAAAATCCGGTGCCTGAACATCGACCATTAAGCCGGAGAGAAAACGGGACACAAGACGTTCTTCCAAACCCTCTAGCTCCTTCGGAGGCCTGTCCGAAGTGATAACAATTTGTTTATCTCGCTGGAGCAAATCGTTAAATATATGAAAGAATTGTTCCTGTGTCCCTTCTCTTGATTTTAAGAACTGGACATCGTCCACAAGCAAGATATCAGCTTGTTTATATAATAAAGAAAAGTCGTTTTTCTTGTTGTTCTGAATGGCATCAATAAAGTCGCGCATAAAAGTATCAATTGAAACATAGATGACCCGGGCATAAGGATTACGGGCATACGCTCTGTTTCCCACCGCTTGCAGTAAATGGGTCTTTCCAAGACCGGTTCCGCCATAGATGAAAAGCGGATTGTATGAACGTCCGGGGTTTTCGGAAACAGAGGAGGCTGCAACCTTGGCAAATTGGTTGTGTGGCCCCTCCACAAATTCTTCAAAAGTAAATCGGCTATTGAAAGTAGAATAAACATCAGGTTGTGGTGGCTTTGGTTGAGCGTGTACCCTGGGCGCCTCGTGCGTGTTAGATAATAAAGTATTTGAAGTGTTAGATTCTTGAGCAGCTTTTTCCGTTTGCCTGCGAGTGTTAATAGTAAATTGGACTTTCTTATTCGCCGGGAAATGTTTATCTATGATCGGAGATAGGGTGTTCCAATAATTAAACTCAATAAATTCAATATGGAATTTATTCGGTGCCGCAAGAGTCAGCACATCGTTTTCATTTGAACAAAATTGCAAAGGTAAAAACCAAGAAAAGAAACTTTGTTTATTTAGTGAAGCTTCAAGATCCTTTAGGCAGGCACCCCATTGCGTTTCCTCGTTAGGTAAAGTCGTATCAAGCCTAATGTTATCCACACCCATATCCACAGTTATCCACATTATACCAACACTTTTTACACACCCTTAATACACACATTGTCCTTTAAAAAACAACAACATACATCACATTTATCCAAGAATGATTAAAATATTAAAAAGCTAACAAAGCGCCGGCATTTCAATTATCCACATGTTATACACATTATATGTATGGTTTAAATTAAGTTAATCTTAAGAAAAAAACAAGTAAAAAGAGTGAAATATTATAAGAGATCGGAAGATAGGACATTTAACCCTCCTTCTCCGCCGACTAGTGGATACGGAGGATCTTTATATGAAAAACTTGCACTTTTTCATATAAAGAAAAAACTTGCGGTTATTTGATGAACCCGTTTACACGGTGGGTGCCTGCCGCCAGATTCAATCTTCCTTAACTCACCGAAATGAGAAGGCCTGATTTCCACCGGCATTGAGCTGGGCTCCCAGTTAATCAATGTTGATTCAAAAAAATACATACCGCAAGTTTAATTCAAATATCGTTTTCAAATTAGGATCAAATTACCCCAAAGGCAATGATTTTTCTTTTTAAAGGCTAAAAATTTATGTAGTATTTCGGTGATATGAAGCACTTACGTAAACTAAGAACAGACAGCATAGCAATAGAGGATCAACGCTTTAATTATAAGGCACTAAAAGAGCCGGTAAGCAAAAGATCACCTAACACTTTACCCTTATTCTGGGCGGAAAATGGACGCTGGATCCCCGTATGTTTTCCGGATGATAAATTCGAAACCGTGACTGAAATTGATGCGCTTACATATTGGGAAGATAATTCATATGAAGACGTACTTTGGGATATTCTCCATTCAGATAGAGTGAATATCTTTGATATAGCCGGAGTTATTGCTCTATTGGAGGAATATGCTCCGACCTTTGATAAAAAACTATGGGCACGAAGATTAAAGATCGGCGTGGATCAATGGAGTGATTTTTCGGATTTAAAAAAGTTCGAACCGGAGTGGATATCATTTTTTCTCATTAAAAATTCACCTTTAAAAAGAGTTCTGCATTTTTCTGACCCGGAATTACGCAACTTGTTATGGCCTTTACTTACATTAAATCCCGGGATTAACATTCTGGAATCTATTGCCGGTTTATTAAGCGAGATTGCGCATCGAGATAAAATATCTATAGAAATAACTTGGAAAAAGTTAAATATTCCGGAATTATTGGAAAATTCAGAATTACAATCAACCTTAAAGCTTCAAAATATTCGAACAAAACTTTATGAAGTGCGTTATCCGACTATTGCACGTTATCGTAATCGCATGAATGGGCTTTTAGCCAATATACCAAGGTCAGCCGGCATTGATCTACATACCGATCAGGATTTTGAGACACCCGGAATGCGCCTTCAGGCGGATGTTAGATCGCGGAGAGATATCGAAAAATTACAAAACTGGTTGGAAAAAGAGAAAACGCATCTTGAAAATATAATTGATATGCAGAAAGGAAATGACAAGAATGAACCGGAACAGTAAAAGCTTCTCACTTGTTATAGGCGCTATTGCCGTTGCCGTTGCCGCCTTACTTTGGAGTCTGGATGGCGTATTTATTCGTCCACAGTTTTACCATTTACCCGCCGGCCTGGTTGTTTTCTTTGAACATGCTTTGGGTTTTCTTGTTTTAATTCCTTTTATGGTGAGAGGGCGCAAAGAAATACAGCAGCTTTCACCCGGGGGGTGGGGTTCTTTACTTTGGGTCTCTGTTTGGGGCGGTTTGCTGGGTACCTTATTTATTACAAAGGCATTTTTTGCGGCATACGACCCGGAAGTAGGGACCACATTGGCAACTGTCGTCATCTTACAAAAATTACAACCGGTATTTGCTCTTTTTCTCGCACGTTTGATCCTGAAAGAAAAATTAAACAAAGATTTCTATGTATGGGCTCTATTGGCAATTATTGCCGCATATTTCCTGGCATTTTCTCAACACGGTATGCAGCTAAAGGATATTCGATTGATCGATCCGGCAGCAGTTTATGCCTTGCTGGCAGCCTTCGCTTTTGGATCTTCTACCGTTTTTGGCAAACGCTTTACAAATGAAATGAAGTTTGAGACAGCAACCGCTATGCGCTTTGGGACGACAACGGTTTTAGCCCTCATTTTTATTCTATGCGCAAAACAATTAACGGTTATTTCTGAAATGCAGCCGCTTCATTGGAAATTACTGATCCTTATTGTATTCTCAAGCGGCGCTCTTTCCATGTTTATTTATTACTTCGGATTGAAACGTATCCCGGCTTCCGTTGCTACAATATTTGAATTGGTTTGGCCGCTTTCCGCAGTCGCTTTGGATTTTATTATAAATAAAAACACATTAACCGGCATACAATATATAGCTTCTGCCGTGTTACTACTGTCATTTGTCATGATCGTCCGTCGTAAGGTTATCAGGGAAAAAGTTGCAGATAAAGGAGAATAGTGTGAGTAACTATAAAGAAGAACGTCCTTGGGGTATGTTTGAAGTGTTGCTTGATGGAGAAGCCTGCAAGGTTAAAAAGATCACAGTCAATCCAGGTTGTCGTCTTTCCCTGCAATCGCACACAAAACGTAACGAGCACTGGATCGTAACGGAAGGAATCATGCGCATTACCGTGGATGATACTGTCACAGATTATATAGCTGACGAACACGTATATATTCCTAAAGAAGCTAAACATCGCATGGAGAATTGTGGAAATATTCCTGCGGCTGTGATCGAGATCCAAACCGGAACCTATTTTGGCGAAGACGATATCACTCGCTACGAGGATGATTACGATCGGGTCTAAAAATGAAACTTTCCCGCATTAAAAAAATGAATACAATAGATTTCTATTCTGCAGATGCCGGAACGAAGCTGGAACTTCCTTATGCGAAGAATATTTCAGCCGGTTTTCCTTCTCCTGCCGATGATTATATGGATATGAGCCTAGATCTCAATAAAGAGCTCATTAAAAACCCCAATGCGACTTTCTATGGTCGTGTAAAGGGTGATTCCATGCAGAATATTGGTATCCTGAACGGAGATGTACTTGTGATCGATCGCTCACTTGATCCTGTGAATGATGCGATCGCCGTATGCTATATCGATGGTGATTTTACCGTCAAACGAGTCCATGTGAAAGGGGACACCTGCTGTTTGCTCCCGGAGAATGAGGACTACGATCCCATTCCGGTCGGTGAGGATAATGACTTCATGATCTGGGGTATTGTGACCTATGTGATCAAGAAGATGAAACCATGATCGCCCTTGTAGACTGCAATAATTTTTATGCATCATGTGAACGCGTATTTGCTCCCGGACTTAACGGGAAGCCGGTGGTTGTTCTATCCAATAATGACGGTTGTGTGATCGCCCGTTCAAATGAAGCCAAAGCCCTCGGTATTCCCATGGGTGCCCCAGTCTTTAAATACAAACAACTCATCGAAGCTGAATCGGTCAATGTTTTTTCCACAAACTTTGCCCTCTATGGTGATATGAGCCATAGGGTCATGAATATTCTTGCAGAATACTCCCGGGATATTGAGGTATACTCCATCGATGAAGCCTTTCTTGAATTTGAGAACGGCAACGATAATGTCATGCTTGAGCAGGCTCGTGAGATACACAAGATCGTACAAAAACATACCGGTATCCCAGTCAGTATTGGGGTGGCGCATACCAAGACTTTGGCAAAGATCGCAACACATCTGGCGAAAAAAAATGTTGAAATGCAGGGCTGTTGCGTCCTCTCAGATAAAAAAATAATTGAAAAAGTACTTCAATCATTTCCGGTTGGAAAGATATGGGGTATCGGTCGGAGAACGACAAAGAAACTTGCTATGATGGGTGTTATGACCGCCGCCGATTTGATCGCATTACAAGATGATCTTATCTTGAGGGAATTGACAGTTGTCGGTCTGCGTATCAAAAAAGAATTGCTGGGTGAACCTTCCGTGATCTTTGAATCAACAGTAAAACCCAAGAAGGCCATTTGTACCGCCCGGTCCTTTGGGGAAATGATCAGGGATTACAAATATCTTGAACAGGCGGTCGTTTCACATTGCGCAACCTGCGCGGTTAAACTACGCAAACAGAAGTCCTTCGCCGCATCCATGATGGTCTTTGTACATACCAATTCCTTTAGAAAAGATTTGCCTCAATACAAGCGGAATATCGTCATGGAATTTCCGGTGACTCAGAATACCATTGCTCTGGTCAGGCAAGCCAAAGAAGCACTTAAGAAGATCTATAAACCGGGTTATGATTATAAAAAAGCGGGTGTGATCCTGATGGATTTTCAACAAGAGAATGCTCTTCAGGAAGATCTGTTCACTGTCAATACATTGGATGATAAAGAAAATAGAATGGTCGAGGCCATGGACCTGGTCAATGACAGATTCGGGCGTAACACGCTAAGGATCGCGGATCAGGGCTTAAGCGATAAGTATGCGTTAAAGCAAACCCGAAGATCAAATTCGTTTTCGAGCAATTGGAATGAAATGCTGGAAATAAAGATGGAAGATCGTAACTCGTGAGACGTAAAACGTGAGAGGTTAGGAAGAGAGGGGGCAAGGGAGAGGAAGAGAGACGGAAAGATAATAAAATAGAAATACAAAAGAAACTGTCATCCCGAACGTAGTTGAGGGATCTATTCATGAGATTGTTAAAGAGAAATGAGGGTTATTTACAGATATATTCCTATTCCTAAACCAACCCAGGGTTCCGGTGAATAGCTTACACCTATCATGGGAGCATAGTAAGCATGCAGGAAGATCCGGTTTAGGTTTAAACGGTAACCAAGTCTCAGGGATAAATTAAATGCTGTAGTGACGCTGGAAGCAAGTTGAGTATAATAGAGTCCTGTCTCAAGTTGGTGTGTTTTCCCAAAGCGGTATTGAACTCCGATTGGAAATGCTACGCCGCCAAAAATGTAGCCGGCCCCTACAGAAATACCAAGTTGATGCTTTTCTTTAGCAATGACTTGGTATTGGTATTCAAGGTGAGCAATAGAAGAAGGACCTCCCAAGTTCAAAGCAATTCCGTGACGGTAAGCGTTTTCTTCGGCAAAGGCAAAAACTGCAAGGCAAAATGCCAACAATACTAGAATGGTTTTTTTCATGTTCGTCTCAGGGTTAAATGGTTATATGTAAATTTTATAAATATACGCCCCAGCCGATCCCACCACTGGGAAAAAAGCCCCCATTAACACCGAAAAGAGGCGCAAAATATACATGGAAATAGGAATTTCCGTTAATACTTTCTATTATTCTCCGATAGCCGAAACGAGGTGAAAATGCATAAGTAAGTGACCAAGGATCGGTTTGTCCTAAAGGTAAGAATCCTCCGAAAAAATCACTGTTGACAGCAAGTGGCACAAAATGAGCACCGACTAATAATTGATTTTTGTGGCCATAAGTATAATTGAAACCGAGAGGAAAAGAAAACATAAATAAAGCACTTCCTGTTCCAGCCGTTAACGAAAAGCTGCTTTTATTACCGGTATGGAGTTGATACTGATATTCAAACGTTGCAATAGCCCCGGGTCCGCCAAGATTCATAGACAAACTATGTTTAGATACTTTATCTCTAGCTGTAAGTGAAACAGCAAAACATAAGATCAAGAGTACAATTATCATTTTTTTCATAACGCTAACCCTTTTTTTATCACGGTCTTTACCAAGTTTCCCCCAAACATTGCGATCATGTCATCTAATTCTTTGACATCGCAGATCAGTATATCCGCCTGTTTGCCTTTCTCAAGCGAGCCGATCATATGTTCTCGTTTTAGTGCTTTCGCGGCATTCAACGTGACCGCTTTGAGGACTTCTTCGGGAGTGAATCCCATATGCATGACGGCAAGAGACATCATCATAGGAATGGAGAGTGAGGGACAAGTACCTGGATTGTAATCTGTAGCAAGAGCGACGGGCATGCCGGCGTCCAAATAGGGTCGGGCATCGGGATACGCGGTTTTCAGGTAATAGGAGCAGCCGGGCAAGAAAACCGGTACTGTACCACTTCGCAAAAGAGAGTCGAACTCGGCTTCGCTTACCTGATCAAGATGATCGGCCGAAACCGCACCCAGATCGGCAGCCAGTCCGGTGGCGCCCAGAGCTTCGAATTGACCGGAATGGATCTTGAGTGGAATGCCTTTTTCTTTGGCAGCTGTTAAAAAACGTTCTGTATCAGAAAAAGAATAGGCACCAATATCACAATAGATATCCACGAACTCGGCTTCTTTTTTTGCAAGCTCGAGGCCGTCGTTGAGCAGCCAGTCCATATAAACTTCGGGTTCTTGATCGTCGGGATAAACATGCGGACCTAAAAAAGTCGCGATAGTTTCAAGATCACTTTCTTTATTCAGTCGATGTATGACGTCGATCATCTTTTTTTCGGTCGTCGGGTTGAGTCCGTAACCGGTCTTAATTTCGCAAGTCGTTGTTCCGTGCTTCAGACAAAGCTTCGCACGCTCCAATGATTCTTGAAATAGATTTTCAGGGCTTGCTGCTCGGGTATCTCTAACCGAAGAATATATCCCGCCGCCTTTTTTTTGGATCTCCTGATAACTCATGCCCTGTAGTCGGTATTGTAATTCGTTTGCACGGGAACCGGCATGGACAAGATGTGTATGGCAGTCCACAAAACCCGGAATGACCAATTTGCATTTGGCATCGATCATCTTATCAGATGTGTAGTCACGTAAAGACCCTTCAAATATATTAAGGATCTTTTCATCTTTAACGATAATACAGCCATTTGCGATCTCTCCCTGAGCGGAGACCGTTAGGATGTGTGCATTTTTTATGATCAGGTCAGCTGATATCATTTGTCAATGTCTCCTCGGCATAGAGGGTGAGTTCGGCAGTTTTTTTCTCAACCTTATCCAATGTTTTCTTTGCTGCTGTTTTGATCTCTTTGCTTTTCTTCATATCATCAAGCGAAGGCAAGTTGATCAGGACATTATAATAAGCGCTCCAAGCAGCAGCTTGTGTTTGCTTGACCGCAACGGCTGCATCGGAGAGTGCATTTTGATTACCGTTCTTCAAAACGTACTCAGCAAGTTTTAAAATTTCAGGACATAAATTTAATGTACTGTGAGGAATATTGATCGCCCCCAGGACAGCATCCTGAATGGCGGCATTGCGTTTTGTCTTATCCTTGTCTGTTCTCTTAGGGAGGCGCATGGCTTGCATCCAAACATTAAAAGCATCCGTATCTTCATCAATAAGTTGCAAGGCGCGGACTTTTAAAGCTTGTGCTTCTCGTCCAGTTTTCTCCATTTTATTACGTACTTCGTTATAATTTTTGTTCTCAAAAGTCAGGTTGGCGACCATGGCTGAAAGTCCAGCCGCCAGTGCTACATTCAAAGCTGCCACCGAACCGCCGCCGGGTGCGGGTGCATTGGATGATAAAAGGTCAGTGAAATTATTTACGGTCAAGTGCTTCAACTGACCTTCTTCATTTTTTAAAGCATATTCCACGATACGTTTTTTTGGATCGAAAGGCGAGGTGTTTTCCAGCCCGAGTGAGCGCATGGCAATATTGATAATGTCCTTTTCGGGACAAGCGGTCGAGGCGCCCTGTTTGCGCAAATAATGTTCACCGGAATCCAGCATGGATTGAAGTGGCACCAGTCCGATAAGCTCGGAACCGGTCACTCTAATTCCTTTCTTGGCTGCTTCTTCAATGACCATATCAAAGGCAGTATGTAATCCGGTGATATCAAATCGGTGCAGGTTCATGGTCACTTGCGCATAACCGTATTCTTCAATATACCAGCCGCCGGCCTGGCAGAATTTCAGTTTACCGGGGACCTTGACCATGACGCCATTTTCATCCCGAACGATCTTGCCGTTTTTATCGCGCTTGACACGACCGGTAGAACGAATGGTCAAGCCAATATTCTTAGCAGCTTTTAAATCAGCCGTGTTCAGATTAATATTGTAAGCTAACATGAAAGCACGGGCGCTGACATTGGTAGCACCGGATCTTGGAAGAAAAACCGGTTCGCCGAAATCGGGTGCAAAATCCGGATCTTTAAATTTCTTTTCAAGGGCTTCATATTCACCTTTGCGAATATCGGGCAGATTGTAGCGGTCATCGCGTTGAGCGGCTTCACCGTATAAATAAATGGGAATACCGGTCGCATCGTTAATGCGTTTGCCGAGTTCTTTGGCGAGTACGACGCATTCTTCCATTGTGATATTTGAAACAGGAACAATCGGACAAACATCCGTAGCACCCATTCTTGGATGCGCTCCGCTGTGCTTACTCATGTCGATGAGTTCCTTGGCTTTCGCCACGGCTGCCACTGCAGCTTCCATCACCGGTTCGGGTTCGCCGGCAAAGGTGACAACGGTTCGGTTTGTATCCTTGCCCGGATCGACATCTAAAAGAAGAGCACCATCCACCGCTTCGATCACATCCGTGATCTGCTTGATAATCCCTATATCGCGTCCCTCGGAAAAATTGGGTACGCATTCGATGATTTGTTTCATGCTTAATCCTTTAGCTGTCAGCTTTATTTGTTAAACCCATCGACAAGCTCAGGGTTGTATTCTTAATGCTTTCAAGTCCCGGCATTTCATGCCGGGTTATTTTTGTGTTTAACCCCTCCATTCGTCGGGGTTATCGTACCTTCTTACTCTCAGCGCTTATTACTCAGTGCTCATATTCTCAGTGCTCCCGTGCTTCGCTAAAGCTTCGCAGGGCAGGCGACAAGCTCAGGGTTGTTTTCTTTAGTGCTTCCGCCCCCGGGTTTCACCCGGGGTTATTGTTGTTTGACCCCTACGGGGTCTCATTGAATATCGAACACCGAACATTCGAGCATTTGCACATTCGATATTAACTTCGATTGTTTGAATGTTCATGATTCGTTGTTCATTTCTTATCTTCTCAGCGCCCATTTCTCAGTGCTCATATTCCCAGTGCTCCCATGCTTCGCTAAAGCTTCGCAGGGCAGGCAGCGCTCATATTTTAATTTTTCTTGTACTGGGTATGTTCACTTTATGCTTCTTCGCAAAGTCTTTTGCTTCATCATATCCCGCATCCACGTGACGAAAAATACCCATCATGGGATCGGCATCCAGAACACGCTGTAGTCGGATGGCTTTTTCTTTGGCGCCCGTGGCGACAATGACTTGTCCGGCATGTGTGGAATTTCCTATACCCACGCCTCCACCGTTGTGTAAGCTGACCCAGTCGGCGCCACATGCAGTATTCACCAGTGCATTCAATAATGGCCAATCTGCGATCGCATCGGAACCGTCCAACATATCTTCAGTTTCGCGATTCGGCGAAGCCACCGATCCGCAATCCAGATGATCACGACCGATGACAATCGGTGCTTTTAGTTCACCTTTGGCGACCATGTCGTTCATGCGAAGCGCAAATTCGGCGCGCTCTCCCAGTCCCAACCAACAGACCCGATTGGGTAATCCCAATTGTGGGACTTGCTCTTTCGCCAGTGCGATCCAGCGGGAGAGGATATCATCATGCGGAAAAAGTTCAAGTACGAGATCATCTAATTTATGAATATCACTGACATCGCCTGAAAGTGCGACCCATCTATAGGGTCCGCGACCTTCGCAAAATAAAGGACGAATATAAGCGGGCACAAAACCCGGATAGAGAAAATTACCGTTTTCTTTACGTACATTCAGTCCGCCGGCTTCGGCTTGTCCGCGCAAATTGTTTCCATAATCAAACGCAATAGCACCTTTTTTCTGCATCTCCAGAATGGCTTCCTCGTGTTTGATGATCGCTTCCATAGCGAGTGATTTATAGTGTTCGGGATCTTTGTCGTGCAGTTTACGCATCTCGTCAAGATCGCCGATAGGAACATAATCCAGTAAATTATGAGACGAGGTTTGATCGGTGACGATATCGGGAATGATATCGCGCTTGACCATTTCGGGAAGAACTTCGGCACAGTTGCCGACCAATGCTATAGAGAGTGGTCGTTTTGATTTGACCGCTTTACGCATGAGTGACACGGCTTCATTGAGTGATTCGGTGTACTTCATGCAGTAGCCTTCGTCCACGCGGCGTTTCGCGCGAACGGGATCGACCTCAACATTAATAACGACACCATTATTCATTGTAACGGAAAGTGGCTGAGCCCCGCTCATGGCTCCAAGCCCGCCGGTGAGTACCCATTTTCCGCTCAGGTCCGAACCATAATGCTGTTCCGCCAAAGCGGCCAAGGTTTGATAGGTTCCTTGTAAAATTCCTTGAGTTCCAATATATATCCATGAGCCGGCTGTCATTTGTCCGTACATGGTGAGTCCCATTTTATCGTAACGGTCAAAATTATCCTGCGTGGACCATTTGGGGACGATATTGCTGTTGGCGATGAGTACACGCGGCGAATAAGGATGCGTTTGAACCACACCCACCGGCTTACCGGACTGCATTAAAAGCGTTTCATCTTCTTTGAGATTTAAAAGAGCATCAACCGTTTGACGGTAGGCTTTCCAGTTGCGGACTGCTCGCCCGGAACCGCCGTAAACAATAAGTTCATCAGGTATAAGTGCATTTTCGGGATCAAGATTGTTTTGCAGCATTCTTAAAGCTGCTTCTATTTCCCAGGTTTTACATTGCAGTTTATTTCCACGTTGAGCTTTAATGGGTTCAGCCGGACGAAATTCCGGATACATAGGTCTCAGACTCATAATTCAATTCCTTCTTTTTCTACGGCTCGCAGGATCTTTTCACTGCGGATCAGGTCAGCCATTTTTTCAATATCCAGATACATGATGCGGTCTTCTTCCCAGTGGGAGATGTGTTTGCGGATAAATGTCCAGGCGGCTTTTGTGCCTTTGCCCGGATCGAGGGGTTGTTGAAAATCAATGCCCTGCGTTGCGGCTAACATTTCGATGGCCAGCACATTGACAACATTTCGTAAGATCGCTCGAGCATGTTCGGCGGAAATAGAACCCATGCTCACATGATCTTCTTGTCCCGCCGAGGTTGGAATGGAATCCACCGATGCCGGATGAGCAAGGATCTTATTTTCCGAAACCAATGCTGCGGCGGTATATTGCGCGATCATGTAGCCGGAATTCAAACCATTGCCTTCCGCAAGGAAAGGTGGTAGACCCGAAACGTGCGGATTGACCAATCTGTCCACTGTGCGTTCGGAAATATTGGCGATCTCGGACAGAACGATCCCGAGGAAGTCCAAAGCGAATGCCAGAGGTTCGCCATGGAAATTCCCCCCCGAGATCACATCTTTATCTTCAGCAAAGATCAATGGATTGTCCGTAGCGGAATTGATCTCTGTTTCAAAAACCGTTTTAACATATTCAAGCGTATCATGAACTGCACCATAGACCTGCGGCATACAGCGGAGGGTATAAGCATCCTGAACTTTATCGCAATGTTCGTGGGATGCCATAATAGCGGAATCTGCAACAAGATTGCGGATATTTTTTGCGATCAGCGATTGTCCCGGATGTGGACGAGCAGCATGGATACGGGCATCCATTGCCCTAGCTGTACCCTTTAAGGCTTCCAGACTCATGGCCCCGGCGATCTGGGCATGCTTGATCAGAATATAGGCATCATGAAGGGTCAGGCAACCGTGGGCAGCCATGACCTGTGTGCCGTTGATAAGCGCCAGTCCTTCTTTGGCCTGAAGTTGCAGGGGTGTGGTGCTTTCCGCCCTCAGGACCGTTAGAGCCGGTACGCGTTTTCCATCTTTCAGGCATTCACCTTGCCCCGTGAGAATTAACGCAAGATGCGCAAGGGGAGACAGATCTCCACTGGCACCCACGGATCCTTTGCATGGGATGTAGGGATAAATATCTTTGTTCAGGAGTTCAAGCAGTGTATTGATCAGTACCACCCGTACACCGGAATAACCTTTTGCCAAAGCATTGGCGCGCAAGAGAATCATAGCGCGAACTGTATCTTCCTCAAGTGGCTCACCCACATTGGCTGCGTGCGAACGGATCAGGTTTTCCTGCAACTGAATGGCCTTCTCGGGTGGGATATAATGGGATGAAAGTTCACCCACACCCGTGGTAATGCCATAAACCACCGCTTTTTGTTCCAGCAGTTCTTTTACATATTCTCTGGAAGCTTTTATACCCGGTAAGGCTTTGTCCGAAAGTGCAACGCGTTCGCCTTCACGTGCAACGCGAATAACATCATCCAGTATCAACGAATTTCCATCGATCCGCAGCATGCAGTCTCCTTGTCTATATAAAATAAATAGTAACTTAAAACGAATATAGTAAATATGAATATCATTATCAAGTCTAGTGAGAAGAAGTAAAACGTAAAACGTAAAATGTGAAAAGTAATCAAGAGGTGTAGGGAACAGGCAGGATTAACAGGATAGGGCTTAGTTAAGATTAAAGAATAAAGGCAAAAGATTAAAGTACGTAATTCGTAAAGAAAGGGTGATAGATGGTTCTATGTAATCATTATGCACTATGCAAAAATTATTTCAGTAAATAGTAATCTGTAATCACCAGTCCCGTAGGGACGAAATCTTTGTAGTCCACAAGATCATCATGATCGATAGCTCCGTAGGAGCGAAACCTTTCAAGAGTACGAAGATTCACGCGGGATTGAATAAGAGGGAAGTAAAGAAAAGACAAAGGCATTTACACACAAAATAAAAATAATTAAAATAAATGTTGTAAATATACAACATAGTGTTCTATATTTACTTCATGGAAAACAGAAAGATCTACAATCGCATGATGATCCTCCGCAAGGAGAAGGGCATTTCCCGCGTGGAACTTGCCGAACGTATCGGAGTCAATTTTCAGACCATTGGGTATTTGGAACGGGAAGAATACAACCCGAGTCTGGATCTTGCTTTCCGAATAGCAGAAGTATTTGAACTCCCGGTTGATGTTATTTTCTCAACGAACCCGTTCCAGAGCATCAGCCAAATATTAAAAGAACGTTCCATGGAGGAAGAAAGATGAAAACCACACAATCCATGACATCCATCCGTTTGGGTGTCTTACTTAGCATGTTAAGCCTGATCGCCATTGTTGTCCTGTTTGAATTGGGTATTCGTTTAGAATGGATAGCTTTGATGCTCATTATTGAAATTCCCTTATTACTGACCCTGCTTATCAGTTTTATCCTGAGTTTTATGCGCACCGGGTTATGGAAATTTACTCACAAGCCCATAAAAGATCTTGATGAACGGGAACTTGAATTGGCCAGCAAATCCTTGCGTACAGCGTATTCCCTGTTTGCCATATTGGTATTGTGCATCCTTCTCGTAATTGCCGTATTCAATATTGCTGTGAGCATTATCTTGGCGGTATCACTTATTTTTTTGGCACATCTCATGCCCGGTATTGTCATTGCTTTTACAGAAAAATCGCTGCGTTTCTAAGCATTAATAAATTGAAGGAGAATATTATATTGTGGAAAACAAAAAATACTCATGTTATAAAAAAATATAGTCTTGCCTTGTTGATGATCATGACAACAACCCTTGTAATGGCACAAGGAATGAGCACCGGGATCACCGTAGGCTATGCGACTTCGAACCACTCCCCCCGCAATGAAACACATACTTCTATGCCGGGATTTCAATTGGGAGGACTGGCGCAGCTGTCTCTGGGCTCCTGGGATCTGCAGGGCGAACTGCGACTGGACGATGAGATCGACGATCTTTTGCCTTGGTATGACCTCAAACAGGCTTATCCCGAAAGCGGACCCATTACCGTCAGATCCATTATGACTCATTCAGCCGGACTGCCGAGGGAATCTCAATATCCTTATTGGACGGCACCCGATTTCAATTTTCCCTGCCGCGAAGATCTCAAAGAAAAGCTCGGCGATCAGGAAACACTGTATCCCGCATCGACCTATTTTCAATACAGCAATTTGGGACTCTCACTTTTGGGAGAGGTTGTGGAAGAAATCTCGGGCCTTCCTTTTGACGACTATATAGAAAAGAATATATTGAAACCCCTGAAAATGAAAGACACCCGTACCGTTCTACCCGAGAAAAAGCACGGCAAAGAACTGGCTGTAGGTTATGGTATGGTCAATCGACAAGGTGAGCGAGGGAAACTTAATATTTTTCAAGCCAAAGGCATTAAACCTGCTGCGGGATTCTCATCGAATGTCCGCGATCTGGCAAAATTCGCATCCTGGCAATTCAGACTGCGCGATTCAAAAGACCCCGAGATCCTGAAGTCCTCCACTTTAAAGAATATGCACAATGTTCATTGGATGGATCCCGATTTTGATTTGACCTGGGGACTGGGATTCTACGTCTTCCAACATGACGGTGGAAAATGGGCCGGACATAACGGCTCTTGTCCGGGATACAAAAGCACCCTAGAACTCGATCTTGAAAACAAAATGGCTTACTCCGTTATGGTTAATGCCAATGGTATTTCACCCTACGCTTATGCCATGGGCATCAACGATATTATCAACGAAGCTAAAGGCGAGTCCCTTGACCTTGACCTTGATCTTTCCGACTATGTCGGAAATTACAGTGAACAACCCTGGTATGCCGAAACCTACATCGGCACATGGTACGGCAAACTTGTCTGCTTCGATCTTCCCAGCAAAGATCCCGTGGGTGATATGACTTTTCTGAAATATGTTGAAAAGGATACCTTCCGCCGCATTCGCGATAACGGAGAATTGGGGGAATATGTCACTTTTGAGCGGGATGAAACCGGAGAAGTATATCGTTATAAGTGGTTTCAGAATTTTTCGAAGAAAATCAAATAAAGACCTCACACAAAGGCGCAAACAACTCAAAGGCACAAAAAGAAAATTAAGGCAAGCGCTGAGCACTGGGCGCTGAGAAGATGAGAGAAGAAACGTGTCATCCTGAAACGTCAGTTATTTGCTGACGGGTTCAGCCCCGTAGGGGTCCCGTGGGGAGATCTCACTGTCTGTCATGGTGCGGAATAAAGAAAAGAGAAGAAACGAAGTGTAGTCGAAAGATCTATTCATGCGCAGGATTGTTTGAAGAAACACTATTTAAAAGAAAAGATTTTTTAATAAATAAATAAAATGCCTGAATTCAACAAGTAAGTGCAACTGAAAGTAATTTGGAAAAACAGGCAAGCTA
>CAYNBL010000047.1:0-16799 GCA_964395205.1 uncultured bacterium
TAACGCCAAATGAAGTATTTTTTGAAAGAGAAAAAATTGCACTTACTACTTGAATTCAGGATGATAATTTATGCTCAATTATGGAGAAAATGATAATGATCAATTTTAAAAAGTATTCAAAGATCCTGAAGGCCATATCTCATCCTCACCGGCTGGAGATAGTGATCAATCTGTATCATAATGAATGCAGTGTGAAAGAATGCCAAAAGAATATGCATCTTCCACAATCAACGATCTCCCAACATCTCAGGATATTACGAGAGGCGGAAGTGATCGTAGATATGCGGGACGGTACCACGGTTTGCCATAAGGTCGTAGACCCTTTTGTGATAGACATGATAAAAATTTTAGAATAATAGTTTTTTTTTCACATTAAATATCGTAAAATCCCAATATCTAAATAAACAGTTTTAAAAGGAGTAGATATGAAGCATACTATCACAAAAAAGGAAGTTCTCAATGGTGCTGATTTTCTTATTGATATTGTAGCACCAGGCGTTGCAAAGCGTTTTGTTCCGGGAAATTTTTGTGTCTTGATCACAATCCCGAATGGCGAAAGGATCCCCATGTCCATTCAAAAAGTAGAGGGAGATATAATAACCCTTTTCTTTAAGAAACTGGGAAAAACTTCCTACGAACTGGACACATGGAAAGTGGGTGATGAAATATATAAAGTGATCGGCCCCATGGGAACACCTCCTCCGATAAAAAAATACGGAACTGTTGTTTTCGCATCAGATCTTGTATGCGGACATGCCGAAAATTGGGCTATGTGCGATATTTTAAGAAAGATTCCGGGAAACCATCTTATTTCGATCGAATCATTCCCGACAGAAGCGGATGTCTATCCGGATTCAGAATTATGTGAATCGGTCGCCGATGAATTTATCTTGGCAACCGAAGACGGTTCAAGAGGGGTAAAAGGACATTACCTTGATGTTTTGGAGAAACTGCTTAAGGAAAGAAAGATCGATCAGGTTTTTGCCGGTGGCGCAATTCCCCCTCTGCAAAAAATATCCGAGTTGACCAAGAAATACAATGTTCCTGTTTACACGACCGTAAGACAAATCATGGTTGATGCTACCGGAATGTGCGGCTCGTGTCGTGTTTTCATCGACGGCGAACAGAAACTGGCCTGTATTGACGGTCCTATGTTCGATGGTCAAAAAGTTGACTGGGAAGTCGCGATCAGCAGATTAACAATGTTTAAGACTAAAGAAGCTGTAGCAATGGATTGTCTAAATGCAAAGATGAAGGGAGTAAAATAATGGCTATTGAAAAACAAGTACCCATGCGCGAACAGGATCCCAAAGTCAGGATCACTAACTTCGATTCTGTCCCTTTAGGCTATTCCGCTGAAGAAGCGGTAAAAGAAGCAAAAAGATGTATCCAATGCAAAGTACCGACGTGTGAAACCGGGTGTCCTGTGCGGATGGATATAAAAGATATCATTCAATTAATTGCTGATGAAAAATTCGATGAAGCATTTTTTCTTTCCAAAAAAGATAATGCGGTTCCTGCAATAACGGGCAGAGTCTGTCCGCAAGAAGACCAATGCGAAGGGAAATGTGTTCTGGATAAAACAGGACAACCCATCAATATCGGCAAACTATTTGCCTTTGTTGCAGACCTGGCACGTAAAAAGGATCTGGTCGAAGAGATAAAAATAAAAGAAAACGGAAAAAAAATTGCGATCGTCGGTTGCGGCCCTGCAGGTATTACGTGTGCGGTGGATCTGCGCAAACTTGGCTACGGGGTTTCTATATTTGAAGCACTGCATATGGCCGGGGGTGTACTGCAGTATGGCATTCCCGCTTTTAGGCTCCCGCGTGATGTGGTTGACTACGAATTATCGTTTCTGGAAAAGATCGGCGTGGATGTTCAATTGAACCAGATCGTCGGGCAAAATATAGGTTTTGATGAACTTCAGAAAGACTATGACGGTATCTATATTGCCACCGGTGCCGGTGCACCAAGATTCCTTAATTGTGCAGGTGAAAAATTAAAAGGTGTCTATTCTGCAAATGAATTCCTGATCCGGGTGAACTTAATGAAAGCCTATAAATTTCCCGATTGGGACACCCCCATTATTTGCGGTGACAATGTCGGTGTTATTGGTTGTGGTAATGTAGCATTAGATGCAGCCAGATGTGCAAAAAGACTTGGAGCCAATAGTGTCAGAATATTTTATAGACGAACAAAAGAACAGGCTCCTGCAAGAGAAGAAGAATTAGAACATGCTGAAGAAGAAGACATTAGTTGTGAAAAGATGCTTAGTCCTACAAAAATAATTGGAAATAATGAAGGATGGATAACGGGAATTGAATTAGTAACAACCAAATTTGTCGGGATTGATAAAAGTGGTCGCCCAAAACCTATAAATGTAGATGGTTTAAAATTTGAAGTTAGATTAGATACATTAATTATTGCTCTGGGCACTACCCCGAACCGCTTGTTCCTGAGCAATGTTGAGGGACTGGAAACCCATTCCTGGGGCGGTATCAAGGCCGATGAGCACTTCATGACCAATATTCCCGGAGTCTTTACAGGTGGCGATGCACTGACAGGCGGTTCCACCGTGATCGAAGCCATGGGTAATGGTAGAGATGCTGCTGAAGCATTGGATAACTATATAAACAAATAAACCTAAGATCTAAAAACATAAATCCAGAAGCATCGGGGCCGCGGCAATGCGGTCCTGTTGCTTATTGGCAGTAAATAGTGAACGGTGAACAATGATCAAGGTTACACGTCCCAATTTGCCAATTAATTTTACTCATATCTTAAAATTATTGTATATTAAAACCATGAGGCAAAAGACCTTCATCATAAGTATCATTGTTTTTCTGATCCTGACGGGTTGTGCCGTCATACCGGTCGGTGATACATCCCAAAATGCTCTCGATTGGCCGGGCACTTATAAATGCGAAACCATGACCCTTACCCTGAACAAAAACCAAACCTACAAAGCATGGGTCAATGACGTTGAAGTTCGTGCCGCCTTCACTTGGGATAAAAACGGTCGCACCATCTGCCTAGAACGGCTTCGTCCGCACAGCAAATGTCATCGGTTTTTGGTGGGGGAAAACAAGTTGATACCCATGAAGACGAAGAGGAAGCGGCTGAAAGAAGGAAAGATCTTAAAGCAATCTGCCCAGACCGAGAGCCAGATGATGGTCTTTTTGCGGAATAGCATTTATCCAACACATCCTGCAGGACGCTGCTGTCGGGGTAGATTGCTTTAAGATCGCTTTCTACTTCAACGAAAGAACAGCTCCCGGCGTATATGAACTTGATATTCCCCAAGCCCTCAAAGATCAATTCGCCGAAGCCGAAAAAGGCAAGCGATTTAAACCGCTGGTTATTGATGTAAAGAATGATATTAATTTGGATATTGTGTTAACACTTGTGGAATATAAAAAGAAAGCAAAATAAAATAGCTCTGAGCGCTGAGCACCGGGAAGGATGAGAAGGAGAAGATGAGAGAAGAATTACGTAAGACGTAAGATTTTGGAATGCTAATTAAGCTGCTTTCCGAGTGTAATCTACGGACAGAAATTAAGTTGATTATCAAATGAAGTTAAGAGTATATTTAATAAGAGAGACAAGAATTCCACAAAAAACACAACCCCAAGGGGTTGAATAAAAGTGAAAACAAGAAGAGAGAGAACATGACGAGAAGAGATAGCTTCCGATTTATCGAGACAAGAAACCATAAAATTTACATTTTATTCATTTTGGTTTTGATTTTATTGATTTCCTGCGCCACTGCCCCCATCGGCGATACATCCCAAAATACCCTCGATTGGCCGGGCACTTATAAATGCGAAACCATGACCCTTACCCTGAACAAGAACCTGACCTACAAAGTCTGGGTCAATGACGTTGAAGTCCGCGCCGCCTTCACTTGGGACAAAAACGGTCGCACCATCTGCCTAGAACGGCTTCGTCCGCACAGCAAATGTCATCGGTTCCTTGTCGGGGAAAATAAATTAATACCCATGAAATCAATGCGGAAGCCGATGAAAGACGGAAAGATATTAAGTAAACAGTAAGACCTCACACAAAGGCGCAAAGTAATACGAAGTCACAAAGATGTTATAGGCAAAGAGAAGAGAATACAAAAAACGTGACACGTAAAACGTGAGAGGTAAGAGGTAAGAGATGAGGGGCGAGCGAAGACCTTTCGGCTGGAGCCGACGGAGTGCGTTGAGCACTGGGCGCTGAGAAGGGTGAGAAAGGGAAATAGGAATTAACCCCGACGTATTGCCTGTCCACCGAAGCCTCGGCGTAGGTGGAAGGGGTTGAACACGGAATAACCCGGCATGAAATGCCGGGACATGAGTGCAAAAAGATACCAACCCTGAGCCTGTCGCCTGCCAAGCGTAGCCTTGGCGAAGAAGGGGTCTTCGATATTCAAGGGGACCCCGCAGGGGTCAAACAACAATAACCCCGGGTGAAACCCGGGGAACAGAAGCACCACAAACCCCACAACCCCAGCGGGGTTGAACAAGTTGTTACATGAAAATGCTACATGCGGAATTGATCTCAGAACAAGGAACACCGATATATAAACAGCGAAGTGAATATTTACTTCGTATTTCTAAAATCGTTAATCCTTGTTCGATATTCATTTGATGTTCATAAGAAACTCATTAACAACAACACCATCCCCAGAACGCTCGTCTTCACCTCTATGCGGCACCGCTCGGCAAGCGCAGATTACACAGATAATTTAATGAAGAGCTTTTCAGGAAGAAGTACTTCCTCTTCTCCACGAAGAAATACTATCAATGATCTCGGTTATTTGATTGGGAGTTAAGAATTTAGATTTATTAACTTTATTTAGAATATTTCCTATATCGGTTTCACTAACCCTTCCAAGGAATTTAGCTCTTTGCAATTCATTATTCTTAAGTTCAAATGGAGGATTTGTTGAAATAAAGCTGTCGTGATTTAAAAATAGATTATTCTTTTTTAAGACAGGAATACAATCATACATCTTGCGATTTGCGGAATTGATCAAAAAGAACCACAATCCGGCAGGGTGCACACAAATGCACATCTTTGGGCCTTGAGGGTTTATCTTTATATCATTGGATAAATAGACACCACCAACCTGAGGTTTTTTCATAGGTAACCCTATATTACAATTCGGGTAGCGATATCTTTTAGTTCTTCAATCATTTCAGGATCATCAATGATCTGAGTGAAGTCAATGCGTTTGCTTGAACCTTCTATATAATTCTTACCCCAAGCGGGATTTTCAGCATGATTAATTTCACATATTTCACTAAAGGTCTTAGGGTCAAATCTTGTAAAAGCTTTATCTAAAGCTTCAATATCAGATTCCGAAAGATATTTGCAATTTGTTGGGCGATTAGCTTTAATTATTCTTGAGCTTATACGATAGAAAGGTTTATTAGAATTTTCAATTTTACATAGATCATAAATATGACTGGGAACTATTCCCTTGTCCATTGAAACAAAATAATCGCCTGTTACAGGTCGCATATAGTGATTGAGATGATATTTATCTGCTTCAAAGATCATTTTGACAATTTTATAAAGATCATAAGTATTCTTACCGCTTTTTGAGATAAGATATAAAACGGCTTCAATTGACTTCTGCTTGTTAAATTTAAATTTTATCATGTTTCTTGTGTTGTTTGTCATCGCTATTATAAACACTTATCCATAATTTTCAAAGCATAATATGATCGCCGAATTTTATATTGAGTTCTTGTGATACATATCACATTTTTATATTATTGAACAAATATAAAAATAATTACTGTCTGCACTCAATAGTTTGACAATGCATTCGATTTATAAGGAATCAAAATGGCTCTCAGTTGGAACGAGATCAAGGACCGGGCACTTCAATTTACAAAAGAATGGGAAGGCGAATCACGGGAAAGAGCGGAAAAAGATACCTTTTGGAATGAATTTTTCAATGTTTTTGGAATAAGTCGAAGGAGATTGGCTACCTTTGAAGAACCGGTTAAAAAACTAAATGATAAACAAGGATTTATTGACCTTTTTTGGAAAGGGACATTACTTGTTGAGCATAAATCCAAAGGCAAAGACCTTGATGTAGCTTATAAACAAGCGACGGATTACTTCCCTGGAATAAAAGAACATGAACTTCCCAAATATGTGTTAGTGTCGGATTTTGAAAAATTCAGATTATATGATCTTGACGAAAAAGAAGAGCACGAATTTCATATTAAAGATTTTTATAAGAACATAAAATTATTTGGTTTTATTGCCGGATATCAGAAAAGAGAATTCAAAGAAGAAGACCCGGTTAATATTAAGGCCGCGGAACTTATGGGAAAACTTCATGACCAGCTCAAAGAAAGTGGCTATGAAGGACACCCGCTTGAGATTTATCTGGTACGTCTGCTGTTTTGTCTTTTTGCTGATGATACAACCATCTTTGAGAAAGACACATTTAAAGAATTTATTGAGATCAAGACCAAAGAAGACGGCAGTGATCTCGGTGCTATGCTGGCACAATTTTTTCAGGTACTGAACACAGATAAAGAAAAGCGACTTTCAAATCTTGATGAGCACCTTGCCGCTTTCCCTTATGTGAACGGGAAACTCTTTGAAGAAGCTCTGCCTATTGCCGCATTCAATGCCAAGATGAGAAATATTCTCTTGAAATGCAGTGCCTTGGATTGGGGAAAGATATCTCCTGCAATTTTTGGTTCCATGTTCCAGAGTGTGATGAACCCCGAAGAACGCAGAAATCTGGGAGCACATTATACTTCCGAAAAGAACATCATGAAATTGATCAAACCGCTTTTTCTTGATGAACTTAAAGCCGAGTTAAAAAAAGCTCAAGGCAATAAAGGCAAACTAAAAGAATTCCATAAAAAATTAAGTACACTCAAATTTCTTGACCCGGCCTGTGGTTGTGGAAACTTTCTCATTATCACCTACAGGGAATTACGCTTATTGGAGCTTGAGGTACTAAAAGAATTATATTCCCAACAACAAGCAACTGTAATTAATCAAATTTTACATGTTGATGTAGATCAATTTTACGGAATAGAATATACAGAATTTCCGGCACGTATTGCGGAAGTTGCCATGTGGTTAATGGATCACCAAATGAACCTGCTTATTTCTGAAGAATTTGGACTCTATTATATCCGCTTACCGTTGCATAAAGCTGCTAAAATTGTACAGGGAAACGCATTAAGAATTAATTGGGAAGAAGTTGTTGAAAAAAATGAATTGAACTATATACTTGGGAATCCTCCTTTTAATGGTAAGCAGTTGCAAACACAAGAACAAAAAAAAGATATGCAACTTGTTTTTATTGGTGTAAAAGGTGCAGGTGTTATGGATTATGTTTCTGCTTGGTACATCCGCGCCAGCCAATACATACAAAAAACAACTATCAAAGTTGCTTTTGTATCTACCAATTCAATTACTCAAGGAGAACAAGTTAGTATTCTTTGGAATGAGTTATTTAAAAATTATGGAATTAAAATTCATTTCGCACATAGAACATTCGACTGGAAAAATGAGGCAAAAGGCAATGCTGCTGTATTCGTGGTAATCATTGGATTTGCAGCTTATGACACAAAAAGGAAGACAATTTTCCACTATCATTCAGTAGACGGTGAATCCCAGGAAATTAACGCAAAAAATATTAGCCCTTATCTAATAGATTATAAAGACACAATTATATCAAGTAGGACAAATCCAATTTGTGGTGTACCCTCAATGAAATATGGTTCTAAACCCGTGGAAGATGGGAATTTATTGTTGACAGAAGAAGAAAAAAATATGATTCTTAACATTGAACCACAATTAGCAAAATATATTAAACCTCTAATCAGCGCTAAAGAATACTTGAATGGTAAAAAACGATTTTGCTTTTGGTTGACAGGTCTCTCTCCTGCGAATTTAAGGCGTTCAAAAATATTATCTGAAAGAATTTCAAATGTAAAGTTATTCCGTTTAGCGAGCTCTAAAAAGCCAACGCAAGAAGCCGCAAATTGGCCAACCCTATTTGCAGAAATAAGACAACCGGATAATGACTTCATCTTTTTTCCTTTAACTACATCTGAAAATAGAATATATATTCCTCTCGAATTTTTTAGCAAAGAAAACATAGTTAATAATTCATGTAGTGTTATTTCGAATGCAACTGAATATGAATTTGGAGTATTAAGTTCATTAATGCATTTTACTTGGATGAATTACACATGTGGCCGACTAGAAGGTAGATACAGATATTCTAATAAAATTGTATACAACAATTTTCCATGGCCTAAAGATCCAAGTGCAAAGAATAAAAAAATGGTTGAAAAAAAAGCACAAAAAATATTAGATGTGCGCACAGAATTTCCGGACAGCAGTTTGGCAGATTTATACGATCCGTTAACCATGCCACCGAAATTGGTTAAAGCGCATCAAGAATTAGACAAAGCCGTTGATCTTTGCTATCGTCCTCAGGCTTTTCCTAATGAACGAGCGAGGATTGAGTATTTGTTTGAATTATATGAAGAATATACTGCGCCGCTGGTGAAGGGGATGGGGAAGAAATAATGTATAAATATATTTTTGAAATTTTATTGTACTGGAAAGAAGAGAAAAAATATTATTTGGATTTAAATAAAAAGTTTAAAAAGTTTAAAAATTCATTGATTTATGAAGATTTATTTGGTGATGAAATAGTTTATTCCAAAGAAGAACTCACTAAATTATTAGATAAGTTTCAAAGAAGGAGTGGAGGACCTTGGAACTATAATCAAGTGGTTGGAGCTATAAGAATTTATGTGTCTGACTACGAAATCCGTGGGGATTTATGGTTTTCAAAAAAAAATAGATATCAGAGTGTTATGAAAGATAAACAAATATACTCTGTTGGAAATATTATTGAGATATATTTTGATAATAAAATGAGCAATTCTAAGATTTCATTAGAGTTGAGAAATTATATTGAACAAGAGATAGCGTCAGAAAAAAGATTACATGCTGATTTTGAATGTTATGATAATATTTCAAATTATATTGATTGGCATAAGCTCTTTAAAGAAAAAAAACATATTTAGGGAGAATAGCAATATCTGCTTCCACCTATCCGCAACATCAGCAGCAAACAGCGCTCTCTCCAGCTTTTCCCCATCAGCGATCCGAACGCCTGGACGAAAGATGATCTTAAAGCCGTAACCCGTCCGGTCTTTGCCGATACGATCTCAGCGTTGATATCAGTGTGGATGTGGATATGGGATCATTAGTGAATAGTGAACGGTAAACAGTGAACAGTCGTAAACAGTAAAACGTAAGACGTAAGACCTCACACGGAGGCACAAAGTACCACAAAGCCACAGAGATATTTAAGGTAAAGAGAAGAGAATACCTAAGAGGTGAAGGGCGAGCGAAGACCTTTCGGCTGGAGCCGACGAAGGAGGACTGCCGAATGGTCGATGAGCGATCTTTGCGAAAGTACGAAGGTGGTGCGAAGGTGCGAGTGCAAGAATGAAGATAACCCCGACGTATGGAGGGGTTGAACACGAATAGCCCGGCATGAAATGCCGGGACATCAGCGCAAAAAAGATACCAACCCTGAGCTTGTCGATGGGTTGAACTTAGGTTTGGCAGCGAACGCCCCCTTTCGTCATCCTGAAACGTCAGTTATTTGCTGACGGGTTCAGCCCCGTAGGGGTCCCGTAGGGAGATCTCTCTGTCTGTCACGATTCAGTGTAATGAAAGAACAACACCAACCACACATCACCAGCCTTCTCCGCCAGTTGGCGGATTCCCCCGGCAAGCGCAGATTACACAGATCAAAGAATAATCAAAATAATGTTTTTATACATTATTTTAGTGCAACATATAATATTAGTAAGTTTACATAATAACCCTTGACCTTTCTGTAATTATTTGTTAATTTGTTAAAGCTAATCAATGTGGAACAAGGAGGGTAGCAAGTTTAAAAGCCATTAATTGAATTAATGAGCTAAACATTAACTTAAAGGAGACGAAAAATGGCTAAAGGTAAAAACCAACATGTTGTCAAACATGGAAAAGAATGGGCGGTCAAAGGGGCGGGTAACGGCAAAGCAACAAAAGTGACTCCTACACAAAAAGAAGCAATTAGTGTTGCGCAAAATATTGCTCGAAATCAAAAATCAGATACTAAAATTCATGGCAGAGATGGAAGAATTAGAGCTGGTAATAGTTACGGTAATGATCCATGTCCACCAAGGGATAAAAGGTGATAAATTATGAAAGCAGATATTCGTTTAAACAAATTACATAAAATAATTACTCTATCATGGCATGATATTCAACAGTATAAGTATATTTTTGATGACACTCCAAGAAGAATGGATTTACTAAGAAATACAGCAAATTCTTTTTTCTATTTTTATAAGGTATTTTTTTGGAGAAGAATGTACACTGATATAGCAAGGATAACAGAAAATGCAGGCAAGGGGAACTCAAAAAAAATAACAATAACTTTATATGAAGAACTCGCTAAAAAACTTGATTTGGATGAATACGGTATAATTGTTAGTAACAATATTGAAATTAGAAAACTAGCAGAACCGTTTGTTTTGGTTAGGAATAAGATAACTGTTCATAACGATATGAAATATGCGAAAGAGGAATTGAAAATTAACTCTGATCCAGATGCGTTACTAAAAGTTGAAAAAATATTTGATATCTTAAAAGAAAATGCGGGGTATTTTAGGGAAACATATGAAGATTTGCTTCCAATTGGTTATGCTATTGGACCAAGGGGTGACGCTCAAGATTTAATGAGATATTTATGGAAGGGCTATAACGCTGAACAACAAAGAGATCCTGAATCAAGTTCAGGATGACACGCCTTTTCTCCCTTTCTCCTCCTCTCTAAAAGTGCTTCCCATCACACTTTCCCCCGCACGCCCATATCGCCTTGCGCTAAAATAATATAATGCCTAATTTCTCCCGGCACATATTGCCCCGGGACGAAAATGGCAGATCAACACCTTATTCAAAAGCACGGCGGCTACCGCAAATTAAAGAGCTTTCAGATCGCGCGATTGGTCTATGACCTGACGGTGCGGTTCTGTGATAAATACATTTCCAAGTTTTCCCGCACTCACGATCAAATGGTGCAAGCTGCCCGCTCCGGTGTGCAAAATATTGCCGAGGGCTCGCAGTGTTCCGCCACCTCCAAGAAATTTGAGATTAAGCTCACCCAAGTCGCCCGAGCCAGCCTCGAAGAATTGAAACTGGATTATGAAGATTTTCTGAGGCAGAGGGGGATGGAGATGTGGGAAAGAGATAATCCCTACAGGCAAGAACTGGTTGATGCGCGTTGTAAAACTTCTGATGAAGTTGCACGGTGGGTTGTGGACAATAGTGGACGTTATGGACGTAGCGGACAATCGGGCCAGGTGCCCACGCCGTCCATGCTGTCCACCAAAGTCTACCCCGAAATGGCGGCAAATGCGGTTTTGGTTTTAATTGCCGTTGCCTGTTCGCTCCTCAACCGCCAAGTCCAACGCCTGGCCAGGGATTTTGAGCAAGAGGGAGGATTTACGGAAAGAATGTTTAAGGTTCGCGATGCGAATCGTAAACGGTGAACAGTAAACGGTGAACGGTAACGAAATATGAAAAATATAGTAGGGGCTCGACATGTCGAGCCCGTTTGTTTTTAGCATTATAAGTTTTGAGAACCGGATTGACAGAGATATCCTAAACCAAGTTCAGGATGACGAAAGATTCCTTTCAAGTACGTTACCTCATGAATAGATCCCTCGACTGCGCTCGGGATGACACACCTACGCCAAGGCTTTGGTGCGCAGGCAGTTGCTTGCGCATTTCCATCTCCCCTTTTCTCCTCTTCTCCATCTCATCTTCTCGGCGCCCCCTTGCTTCGCTAAAGCTTCCAGCCTTCGCTAAAGCTTCGGCATGGCACAGCGCAGGGCAGGCATTTCTCAGTGCTCATACTCCCAGCGCTCAGTGCTTATTTTCTTCCTTTAAACAGTTTTTTCTTCGGCGGATTCTGCTGCTTTTGGCGCTGAATGAACTGTTGTTTAAGTTGATTACGGAATTCTTGTTCAAAACCGGGGATACGGACAACTTGTCCGGGCCTGAGAACTTTGCCGCTTTGTTGCATGAAATTCTGTTTCAGGTTGCTACGCTTATTCTCAAAATCCGCAACCTTGCCCATCAGGGTTTGCAGTTCTTCCTGGGAGATCTCTTCCTTGCCGGATTGCTTGGCTTTAAGATCATCGTAAAGCTCATTTTCCTGAACCTTGATGTCCTTTATCTCTTTCTCGTACTGTCGCAGGAGCGGAAAAAATGTCTCGGCTTGTTCGGGCGTGAGCTCAAGATATTCGGACATCTTATAGATGCGGTAATTTTCAATGTTCTTCATGTCCTGAGCAAACAGGAACGCAAACATCAAACTTAAAAAAACAACACTTAACTTTTTCATATTTTCACCTGATAGTTTTCTAATCCTAATTCTTTGATGGTTTCCATATCGGCATTTTCAAGCAGGTACATGGCGATCTCGTCGGTACTGATCTGAAATCCTGCCGATACATCTATAGACATTAATAATTCTTGTGTTTCATCTTCATAATTTGCGTAAAAAAGCGGGTCGCTTTCACTTGTGAATACGCCCGGTAAAATAAGGGTCAGGGCAAGAACGGCTGCCATGGCGGCGACAAAAATAAGGGGTTGTTTTGCGCGTTCCCGACGAACACGGCGAAGTGCCTTAAATCGTTGGTCAACGGTTTCTGTGAAATTGGGATCGGGCATTGTGACCCGGATGCCTTCTTTCAGTTCCCGTAGGAATTCCAGTTCCTCGCGACAGTCGGCACATGCTTGAAGATGTGCTTCAGCCTCGGGAAATTTCCCCGGGTTTTCCAATATATCAGGAAGCAAGTCCTGAATTTCTTTACAAGTCATGTCATGACCTTTCGTAATTTTTTGATCGCGTTGTGATAGCTCACTTTCGCGCTGTTCTCCGATGTATTCAATGTCTCGGCGACCTTCCTGAAACTCAATCCGTCGTAGATCCGAGCCATTAGGACTGCCCGTTCGCCGGGAGATAAGAGCTTAAGATGCTCGGGGTCAAAACCCCGGTGCTGACTCTCCGGAACGGGCATTTTAGCGTGCCGGGTTTCGTCCATTTCATTCCATGTTTTTGATTTGTTCCGGTTCAGGTGATTGTAGCAGGTATTGTAGGTAATGGTCTTTAACCAAGCCATGGGATGAGATTCACCGCGAAACGTGTCCATTTTTTTCCATGCGCGGACGAAAACATCTTGAGCGCAGTCTTCCGCGTCATGTCGGTTGCCGGTGATGCGCAGAGCCATGCCCAATACTGCGTCATAGTACTGGACGATCCATTTGTCAATGATGTGTTTCCGGGCTGTGTTCAATCCATTCATCTCCATTATATAGACACTATGGCGAAAGAAAAGGTTAAGAGTGTTTTAATGTTTGTTCGGAGTTCGGGGTTCGGGGTTCGGCGATCGGAGTGGGAGTTAAGGAGTAATATCCCGAAAATCCTGTTATACCGTCAAAATATATATCCTGAAATCCTATAATCTTGTATAAAAATATCTTGTCTACTTACCGATGATACTAAAGGCATAACCGGCATTAATTGCTACCATAGATGTAGGTATATATGCGATCTCCGTATCGATCGAGCGAGGGCGATTGTTTTGAATACTGACACCGATGTCGAAGTCACCGAGCGTGGCAAGAAGATGGATGTTCATGGAGGTGTTCAGAAGTCCAAAAGTTGTAGAGTAAATGATCTCCTGGCCTGAGCCGGATCCACCGCCCTGGCCTTGACCGTTCCCATTCCCATTATCCTGACCGTCACCGGGTCCAGTGATCTTGGCAAGACCACGGGGAACACGCGCACGAGCTGTTGTCTCTGAGCCGAAATAGATACCGATCTCCGGACGGACAGAGATGTAGTTGGCTTCTTTCCATGTGAAAAGCTTGAAATTGCCGTAGAGTGAGGCGTCGATCTGCGGGACAAGCCCCTCAGCTCCGGTAAGCAAGGACACATCTGTACTGATTCCCCAGATTTTGGCATGATGAGAAAGTCCAAGTCCAAAACCATTTGGATAAATTGAACTCAGTGTATCATTCTCGCTATTGAAAAAATAGCGTCCGTAGTTAATATCAATGTTCACCGGAAATTTCAGCGGTATACGGTAATTCACAGAGAGAGCCGTTGCTTGCAGAGGCGGATAAAGCTGTGGGTAGACGATGGCAGCAGCTGATACCGAGAATTGCTTGTAACTATAGCTTGCTTGCGCGGTAAGATTGGGTTGCTCAAGTCCAATGTCCCGACCGGCGAAATAGGAATCGCTTTCATAAGCTACTTGGAAATAGAGCAAATGATAATTTGCCTTACCCGAAAGAATATCCAACCATTCTTCATCGTCCTGATTATCTTCTAAAACAGAGAGCAAAGAATCAAGGTTCTGTGCGAACAGGATGCTAGAGAATAATGTTATAATAAATAGGGTTCGTTTTAACATGGTTTAATTTAATGGACAATTGACAAAGGACAAAGGACAATTACGTGAGACGTAAGATGTAAGATGTGAGGTTGAGGTTTGATGTAGAGACGTCGATTTATCGCGTCTAATGTTTTTGCGTAATCCGTAGGCGTGGAGTATAGGAGTATAAGATGTGGGGATATGAGTTATAAGTGATGAGTTATGAGTACCCAATAACAAGGTAGTCATCCTGAAACGTTATCCGGTGGACACCGAGGTTCAGGATCTATGTGTCAATGCGATTCTCGAAAACATAAATGGAAGCCATAATTATCTATTTTGGTTCAATCTTTCGTGTAACGCAATGCTCGCGGAGGTCTCCCTGCGGGACCCCGCCAGTTGGCGGGCTGATCCGTCAGCTGACGGACAGGATGACCCGCGAGTTTTTAACGCATTAATAACACTTTACGTCTCACGCCTTACGCCTTACGAATTTTCATTATTAACCCCGACGTATTGCCTGTCGGTCGTAGCCTTGGCGGAGGCTGAAGGGGTTAAATATAAATAGCCCGGCATGAAATGCCGGGATTTTAGTATTCAATAATAAAACAACCCTGAGCTTGTCGCCTGTCCAGCGAAGGTCTACTACGCCGAAGTAGCTTGGCTACGAAGGCTGTACCTTGGCGAAGATGGGAAGGGTTGAAGAAAAGTCCCGTAGGGACGAAAGCTTTGTAGAAAGGAAATATCATTAGAATAATGAGCTCCATAGGAGCGACACATATACAAAAATAAAAACACATGAGATCCCAGAAAGATAACCACAGGCTATCTTTCTGGGATCTCATATATTGACCACTCCATTCTATTTCAGAGCAATGCCATTATTTAGATCCCGGATAAACTTGCCTTCGGTAAGTTTTCCGGGATGACGTGTCTTGTGATAGTAATAGCCGCTGACCACCGAAGCTTCGGGGCTCGGGATGACAGGTCTCTTCTCTCATTTTCTCAGTGCTCATATTCTCAGTGCTCAGCGTTCAGCGCTCAGAGCCCAGCGCTTAATTTCCACACCCCAATACCATTTTTCAGCACCCTCGCGACTTCCACAATTTCAAACAGTCCTTCAGGTGAAATATTCTTCATGCAACCGCGTTGGGTGTAATTTTTAAAATTGCGATAGTGGTCGCCACCGGCAAAAGCTTCGACTGCGGTGATCAGGAATCGACCCATAAATTTTGTTTTGTCGTCAAAACAAAAATCGGCAGCGAGGGCAAAGCCGTTTGGCTTTAATAAGCGCGCTATTTCTTTTAGGATATTTTCGCGAAGAGATTGATCTTTATCGTGTAAAGCCAAGGAGATGGTGATTACATCAAAAGATGCCTCGGTCAAACCGGTGTTGGCGGCATCGCCTTCATGATAGGAAATAGATGCGGATTTATGTTTCGCATAGGCGATCATACCCGGGTCAAGGTCCAATCCGTGCAGATCCATATATCCCGCCAGTTCCAGTTTCAACAATTGGTCGCCCGTGCCGCAGCAGAGATCAAGAACGCGAGTGCTTTTATCTTCCGGCAAAGCAGTGGTAATTGCTTTGCGTAGAGGTTTGAGTGGACCGCTTAGGAGCGGGTCGTAGAAACTGGTGGAGAGTGAGATGTTTTTTGACATAGTTCAATTTAAGATGTAATTGATTTGATTGCACGAAATTTCATTATTAACCCCGACGTATTGCCTGTCGGTCGTAGCCTTGGCGGAGGCTGAAGGGGTTAAATATACATAGCCCGGCATGAAATGCCGGGATTTTAGTTTCCAACAATATAACAACCCTGAGCTTGTCGCCTGCCAGCCATAGCTTCAGCGAAGGCTGGAGGGGTTGAACAAAAGGTGCCCTTTTTTTCTTTGCTTAACCAAAGAATAAAAAGTAAACGGTAAGCTGTAAACAGTAATCAGTAAGAGAATATATTCATCGATTTCAAAAATATCCTTAAAGCATTAAAGTATAGTTTACTATTCAGAAGATATTAATTGTCAATTATCCTTTGTCAATTGAACACGAGTCGTCACGAGGCGGGCTCGAATATCTTGTTCGCAAAGTATTAACTAGTCATCCTGATACGGTGTCCGGTGGACACCGGTGTTCAGGATCTCTATGTCAATGCGATTCTCGAAAATATTAACGAAAGCAATAATTGTCTGTTTTGGCCCAATTTTTCACGTAACGCAATACTCGCGGAGGTCTCCCTTCCTTCGCTACCCCGAAGCATCCATTAGACTACCAAGTCCCCAAAAAAGCATTAAATTATAATG
>CAYNBL010000048.1:0-16779 GCA_964395205.1 uncultured bacterium
TTTTCATCCAAAATGACAAGATCATTCAATCCCTTTTGTTTTGGAAGAATGTAACGAAATCCTAAACCATCATTATAAATCTTAAATTCGATCTGTATATTTCGATAGGGTGATTCAATTTCTCTGAAATAGACAGTCATTCCATTGAAATTATCTTCGACATAACGCTGTTCTCCCCAAGGCATTTCCCATTCCTCATCCCGCTGTAAAGTAAAACTGCGTTTCACTATCTCAAATCCTGAAAATGCTTTGGTATCTGACGTAAAATCAAAACCAAAGTAGGATGTATCGATCACTGTGTAATTTTGATATTTAGCGATATAATAGGGGATACCCTCTTCAGATACATTTACTTTTACCCGAATATCATGATCCGGAGAGTTAATCCATTTAAATGTATTTAATTTACAAGAAACGGAAAGCAATAATATCAACAATAGAAAAACAATACGATTTTTCATATAAAACACCTTTTGTAAATGATCATAACTACTTCATGTACAATAGTTTGTAGGTATTAGATTGGTTCTTTGAGTTAATCTTGAGAAAGTATATACCTGTAGATAATTCTTTGGGATTCCAATATAAGATGTGGCTTCCGGATTGATATTTCTTGTTACCAATTATGTCAACAATATCTCCGTTTGATGAATAAATACTCAAGTTAATATCAGACTCTGTGATAACATTAAACGAGATAGTAACCTGAGGGTTAAAAGGATTGGGGTATATTCCATTCAAATTAAAATGTACATTCCGAGACAATGTTTCATCTGAAATTCTTGCATTTAAAACATAAGAAGAATCCAATTTACCCGAATAATCAAGATCCAATATTCTGTAATAATATGTCATTCCGGGACTTAAGTTGATATCTTCATAATCATAATTCATAAGAATATTGTTCGTCCCCGCGCCATTTATTTCATGGATGCTTTGCCAATCCGTATTGGTGGTTTTTCTTTCAATAAAGAATTTGGAGTTTTCGCTTTGTGAGGCGGTTTGCCAATGTATATGAATTCGATCTTTATGTTCTGTTAACTTAAATTCTAAAAGTTCGATAGCGGTAGCTGCATCCGTTACCGTCGCAACGCTCTGTATATCTGTCCAAGGTTCATTTTCTAAAATTTCGCCATCGTAATGGCCTTTTACACGATAATAATAGCTCCCGGGATCAATATCATCTAGAATATAATAATTTGTTTTAACGTCTTCGACAGGAAAACCGTCACATGATGTTGTAAAATCTTCAGTCAATGACATATCAACATAATATGAATCAAAATCAGGTGCAGCTATCCAGGAAAGCACGATACGGTCAAATGAGATATCGTTGGGTTGTACGGTTGCCAGCTGAGCATAGGACAAATGCCAATTGCTGTCGGACATATTTTCCAAGATGCCATGATTATCATTTGGGCTATGATCATAAAGTAAACTATCCGGTTCCTGATCAAAAGTGTAGTAGCTCACAAGACCAGTTGCATTCGAGTCAATTTCAACATCCATGCAAGTAAGTATCTCTTTATTTGTTCTGACAACACTCCAAAATCTCACTTCATCCAGTTCGCCTTTCATGGCTTTTATATAGGGGTAATCATAAAAAGCTCCTAAATAGACCCCAAAGGGACGAAATGTCTCGGGATATTGCAAAACAATATCACAATCTGCTTTTTTAACGACTCTTCCATTTAAAAAGACAACAATATTCTCATCATTTTTATACTTGTTATAAGTCACGGCAAGATGTTGCCAAATATTTTCTTTAATATCGGGTAGGATGAGTTCAAATTCACGTATCGAATTGCCCATACGGATGGCAATACGATTGCTGTCCAGAGTGTAAATACCATAACCGATATATTTATCTGCAACTATGTTAGTTGAAGAAAAATCTATCAAAGCCGCACTGTCAGAGAATTCCTGAACATTGAACCAACATTCTATCGTAAAACGCCAGGAAAATCTGAGCGGGGTATCGTTAATATAAACATAATCATTTTCATCTTCAAAATAGAGACAGTTAGGCGTTTCCACTGAATACAAGACACTTATAAGCAGCAGAAACACAATAATGTATTTATATGATCTCTTCAAATTGATAAACCCGTTGATATAGACATGTATCAAATATATTACTATTCTTAAAACCCTGCAACAGAGAAAATCGAAAAGAAGTCGAAGAGACCAAAAGTTGAATAGGCGAAAAGATCTGATGGTTTAGAGTTTAGGAGCAAGATTTAAATTGCTGAGAGATGTAGGGGAATTGATATACTTTTTCCCGACACATATTTTTAATATCAATCTCAAACTTTAATCTTTTTACCTTATTCTTTTATCTTAATACTTGGCTCTTGTTTCTTGTTTCTTGAATCCTGATTCTTTATATTCCCGATATGAGTACAACAATACGAAATTTCAGCATTATAGCGCATATTGACCACGGTAAATCAACTTTAGCGGATCGTCTTCTGGAAACGACAGGCACCCTGACAAAATTCCAAATGAAAGAACAAGTCCTGGATGATATGGACCTTGAGCGAGAACGCGGCATTACCATTAAATCGCATCCTATTCAACTACAATATAAGGCCAAAGATGGTATCACTTATATTTTGAATCTTATTGATACTCCGGGACATGTGGATTTTTCCTATGAGGTATCCCGTAGTCTGGCTGCCTGTGAAGGTGCATTATTATTGGTTGACGCATCTCAGGGAGTCGAAGCTCAGACCGTATCAAATACCTTTCTTGCTTTAGAAAATAACCTGGAGATCATTCCCGTGATCAACAAGGTCGATCTTCCCGGAGCCATGGTTGAGGCTGCAAAAGATCAAATTATCGATCTGATAGGCTGTGACGAAAGCGATATCATATTAACGTCGGCTAAGACCGGACTTGGTATTGATACGCTCTTGGAAGCCATCATTAAACGCATACCGCCACCCATAGTCAATACTGATCTACCGGTTAGAGGATTAATTTTTGACAGTGTTTTTGATACCTATCGCGGAGCGATCCCTTATGTCAGGATTATGGATGGTGAAATTCGTCCCGGGGACAAACTGCGTTCTTTTGCTACAGAGAACGAATATGAAATAACGGAAGTTGGGCATTTTCATCTAAAAAGAATTAAAACTTCCGTGCTTCGTTCCGGTGATGTCGGTTATGTCGTTGCTCAGATCAAGAATATTAAGGACCTGCGTGTTGGAGATACGATCACAACCGTTCTAAATCCTGCTTCCGAGCCGCTTGCGGGCTATAAAGAAATGAAATCTATGGTCTTTTCGGGTATCTATCCATCACAAAACGAAGATTATGATGAATTGAGACAATCACTTGAGAAATTACAGCTCAACGATGCCTCTCTACATTTTGAGCCGGAGACCTCTGATGCACTGGGTTTTGGATTTCGTTGTGGATTTTTGGGCATGTTGCACCTTGAGATCATCCAGGAACGCCTTGAACGTGAATTTGGTCAAGATATCGTTTCTACCGTTCCCAATGTGGAATATCATGCATTTCTTCGCAACGGTAAAGAGATCAGAGTAGATACACCCGCTAAAATGCCTCAGGGTGATATTGACCGTATTGAAGAACCTTATGTTAAAGCTGAGATTATCACACCAGCCGAATATATCGGGGCATTGATGAAGCTGACCCAGGAAAAACGTGCCATTTATAAGAATACACATTATATGGATAAAACAAAGGTCCAGTTGATGTATGAGATTCCGCTTTCCGAAACGGTCTTTGACTTTTACGATAAACTCAAAACCGTCAGCAGGGGATATGCCTCTTTTGATTATGAATACATCGGCTATCGGACGGGGGAACTTGTAAAATTAGATATTCTTATTAATAACGAATCCGTTGATGCTCTAGCCGTAATAACAAATCGCAATGAAGCCCAATATATTGGTCGAGAACTTGTGGTTAAATTACGTAGTCTCATACCGCGACATCAGTTTGAAGTCCCTATTCAAGCTGCGATCGGTTCAAAGATCCTGGCTCGTGAGAATGTTTCTGCTCTTCGTAAAAATGTGACGGCTAAATGTTACGGCGGAGATATAAGCCGAAAGCGCAAACTCCTTGAAAATCAGAAAAAGGGCAAGAAGCGCATGAAACAGGTGGGTGCCGTAATGGTTCCTCAGGAAGCATTTTTAGCAGTACTGCAAATAGAGAAAAAGCGTTCATGAATAGAAGCTTAAAACTACTTATCGCTTTATTGATCCCGTTCATACTCTCAGCTAAACCTTTTTACATAAACGAAAGATCTGATTCAAGATTTAAACCTTAAACTTTAAACAATAAATGACTAAACTAGAAACAACCCTCATCAATTACATCACAGAAGCCAACGAAAAATGGGATCTTTTTAGAAAAGGGGAGAAGCTTGTCATTGGAATTTCCGGCGGCAAGGATTCTCTTGCCTGTCTAAGATTGCTATCATTTTTTGATTTAGAAATAACGGCCGTCAATATAGATTTTTTTAATAAACACGACGATAAACTTGAAGCTTATTGTCATAACTATGCTGATTATAAGCATATTAGATCAGATACTTTGGAAGATAAATTAGACAATAAGAACCTATGTTTCAGTTGTTCCCGGCAGCGAAAAAGACTACTTCTAGAGACGGCTGAGTCGATAAAAGCAACAAAAGTCGTACTTGGGCATCATAAGAACGATGTTGTTGAAACCTTGCTCTTAAATCAGATCTATTCACGTGAAATAAGTACTATGAGTCCCAAACAAGCACTGTTTAAGGGCTTATATCATATAATCAGGCCGATGTACTTAATTCCTGAACCCATGTTATTGACCTATGTCCGTGAACAAAATATCCCAACTTTTAATCTTAGATGCGATTTTGAACAGAATACAAAGCGAAAATACATTAAAGAACTTTTACAGACCATTCAGGACAATTCACCCGGTATTGATGTTATTGACAATATCTTTTCGTCCATGGATCACATAAAACCAGAATTCCTTCCATAAGCGGTCAAAAAAGCCATACTAAACTATGCCTTAAAATTATCTGCCCTTAAATCGCAATTTAATTTGTGCTGTTTAATACGCGTTACGAGTCACGGATCACGAGTCACTTCTTCAAGAGATCGTGGCTTAGAGAGCAAATTTACACTTTTACCATACTTCGCTATCAGTTGAATATCAATTTGTTACCAACCTATTATAATTATGTGCTTATTTATCCACATTTTCAGACATACCCATAATGTATATTATGTAAACTCGTGGATAAGTGGAATAACTTTTATAATTAGGCAAGTGAATTTCTGTTCTGAATTAATCCATGATCGAGTGTGTGTAAAATATATTATCGTGGCTTAGAGAGAATATTTAAAGAAAAGTAAAAATAAATGGAGTTATACTCCCCCGTTAAATTGTTTAAGCGTTTAAAAGTTTAAAGTTTAATTATGAGATAAATAAAATGTACCTGATAATGTAGAGACGCAAAATCTTGCGTCTCTTATGATAATTTATTTATTTTTCTCGCGAGATCTCACTACGTGACCCTTCGGGCTGAAACAAGTTTACCGATATTCATCGGCACAGGCAGGATGACGCGTTGTGCTTATTTTACAACAAGCGTAATAATTCTCTTTGGAACAATGATCGTCTTGACGATCGTCTTGCCTTCAGTGTATTGTCCAAGCTTTTCATGTGAAAAAAGTGCCTCTTTAATCGCAGATTCATCTGCATCTGCAGAAATAGTAAGCTTTATACGGACTTTCCCGTTGATCTGGACAGGATATTCGATCATGTCTTCAACGACCAATGCAGGATCATATTCCGGCCAGGTCTCATAAAGCAACACTGAGTTTTCACCCAGTTTTTCCCATAATTCCTCGGCGATATGGGGTGCAAAGGTAGATAATAGCTTTACAAAACCGCGTAACATGTCACGATTTAAGCTGTTTTCTTTATAGCATTCGTTAATAAAGACCATCATTTGGCTGATCGCTGTGTTAAAACGAGCACGTTCGATATGTTCACCCACGATCTTAACGGTCTTATGATAAGCTCTAACAAAGGCTTCGCCTGAAGTCTTATCCGTAGTAATGTTAGGATTCAGACCGCCATCTTCTGTGATATAAATACGCCAGACACGGTTCAAAAAGCGATGAACACCTCCCAAACCTTCTGTTTGCCAGGGTTTTGCTCGTTCAATCGGACCCATGAACATTTCGTACAAACGTAGAGTATCTGCACCGTATTCGGCAATAACATCGTCGGGGTTGACCACATTACCGCGTGATTTGCTCATTTTTTCGCCATCAGCACCCAGAATAAGCCCCTGGTTCATCAATTTCTTAAAAGGTTCATCGTTTGTGACGACACCGATATCGAACAATACCTTATGCCAAAAACGGGCATATAAAAGATGTAGCACGGCATGTTCGGCGCCTCCGATGTAAAAATCGACCTGTCCCCAGTACTTTTCTGCGACAGGATCAACCAAGGCATCTTTATAATTCGGGCTCATATAACGTAGATAGTACCAGTTTGAACCGGCCCATTGTGGCATAGTATGTGTTTCACGAAAGAACTTTTTACCATTTTCATCTGTAAATTCGACCCAATCACGTGCGTTGGCAAGCGGACTTTGCCCGGCACCGCCCGGCTCAAATCGTTCCATTTCAGGCAGGATCAATGGTAAGGCACTCTCGTTCATAGGGTAGACTCTCCCCTCTTCATCTTTATAAAGAGGAACGGGCTCGCCCCAATAACGCTGACGTGAGAATAACCAATCGCGAAGCTTGAAATTAACCGTTGCGTGGCCACATTTATGATCTTCTAACCACTTATTCATGGTAGAAATAGCATCTTCTTTATTCGAACCATCAAGAAATCCGGAATTAATATGCAAACCATCACCTAAAAAGGCTTCTTCCTCAATGTTTCCACCGTCAAGCACGGGAATGATCTCGAGATTGAATTCTTTGGCAAAGTCATAATCGCGCTGATCATGTCCGGGAACGGCCATAATAGCACCGGTTCCGTAGCTGACCAGGACATAATCGGCTACCCAGATCGGGATATTCTTGCCGTTTACGGGATTAATGGCATAAGCCCCGGTAAAGACACCGGTTTTATCTTTTGCGAGCTCTGTGCGGTCCAGATCGCTCTTTAAAGATGCTTTTTCTTTATATGCTGCAACCTTTTCTTTCTTATCTGAAGCTATTATACTATCCACAAGAGGATGCTCCGGCGCCAATACCATATAAGTTGCACCAAAAAGTGTATCGGGACGAGTCGTGTATACTTTGATCTTGGCATCTTCATGACCATCAACTTTGAATTTTACCTCGGCGCCTTCACTGCGACCGATCCAGTTGCGCTGCATTTCCTTGACCGATTCCGGCCAATCCATGTCATCCAGACCTTCAAGCAGGCGATCGGCATAGGCTGTGATCTTCAACATCCATTGTTTTAACATGACGCGTTTAACGGGATGGTCTCCCCTTTCGCTACGTCCGTTCACAACTTCTTCGTTCGCCAAAACTGATTTCAGACCTTCACACCACCAAACGGGTGTTTCAGCTTCGTAAACAAGTCCTTTTTTGAACAATTGAAGAAATATCCATTGTGTCCAATGGTAATAATCCGGATCCGTTGTATTGACTACGCGGCTCCAGTCATAAGAAAACCCGAACATTTTTAATTGACGAGTGAAATTCTCAACATTCTTTGCTGTCGTAATACTTGGATGGGTACCTGTTTTCAATGCATAAGTTTCGGCAGGAAGTCCAAAAGCATCAAAACCAATGGGGTGCAGGACATTGAAACCCTTCATACGTTTATAACGAGCAATGATATCACTAGCAGTATAGCCTTCAGGATGTCCAACATGCAGTCCGTTACCTGAGGGGTAAGGGAACATATCCAAAATATAGTACTTGGGCTTCGCAGGATCTTCTACGGTCTTAAATATATTATTTTCTTCCCAATATTTTTGCCATTTGGGTTCAATCGTAGGGAAAGGATATGAATTGCTTTTTACTGTTTCGGACATCAGATCTCCATTGTCATTTTAACTCGCTAAAATAATGAATAAGACGCTTATTTACAAGCGTTAATACCTCACACACTTGTCCAGCGAAGCCTTTTTATCATCCTTAGCCTTGGCGCAGGATGAGGCGTAGTTGGAAAGGCACTAAGACGGCAAAATCACAAAGATATATAAAATGATAACCTAGACTGTAATCCCGAGCGTAGCGGCCTGCCCACCGTAGCTCGGAGAGCGTAGGTTGGGAGGGATCTATTCATGAGGAAAAAGATTTTGAGATACTTTCAACCACAGATTAAAGGTTTTTATTTTGTGGATTATTAGATATTCATTTACATTAAGCTGAAAGATTAAATAATTAGTAATGGGAGGTAGAAATGAAAAAGGTCTTTTTTCTATTATTTATCATAGCATTTTTTACTCAGGTATTTGCATTGGATTACGATCCTGTGGCAAACCCCGATGCCCTTGTTCTTTCGGGAAATGCCCGGTTCACAGTTTTGACTTCCGGATTGATCCGAATGGAATGGGCAGATAACACCGTTTTTGAAGATCGTGCTTCTTTGGCATTTGTAAACCGTCATCTCCCTGTTCCCAAATATAAAAAAAGTGTCAAGGACGGCTGGCTTCAGATCAAGACCGGGAAATTCACGTTGCGATATAAAGAGAACAGTGGGAACTTTAACAATGAAAATCTTCAAATCGAATTCGAGATGGCTGGTCTTCTTAAAAAATGGGTGCCGGGATTAGAGAACAAAAACAACCTCATGGGTACTCTAAGGACCTTGGATGGTTTTGATGGAGAGATCATGAACTGGTCCACTAAAAAACCCATTGCACTCGAACCCGGTATCCTCTCAAGAGATGGCTGGATGCTAATAGATGATACGGAAAAACCCTTATTTGATAATTCAGATTGGCCATGGGTTACATCCCGATTGGAAGCAAAACATCAGGATCTCTATTTCTTCTGTTATGGAAGTGATTATAAAGGTGCGATGAAAGATTTCATCTCTGTGGCAGGCAAAATTTCCTTACCGCCAAAATTTGTATTCGGAACCTGGTGGTCGCGATATTGGGAATATACCGATTGGGAATATCGTGAATTAGTCGAAGAATTTGAAATTCATGATGTGCCTCTGGATGTATTGGTCGTAGATATGGATTGGCATATTACGACAAAACCCGAATGGTATGTAGATGGTAAAAAGATCAAAGACCAGGCAGGCGAAGGAATCGGATGGACAGGTCTTACCTGGAACAATAATTACTTCCCGGATCCCAAAAACTTCCTAAAATGGACAGAAGAAAAGGATCTGAAAGTATGTATGAATTTACATCCCGCATCCGGTATTCAACCGCATGAAGAACAATATCCTGAAATGGCAAAAGCGATGGGGATCGATCCCAAAACCGAAAAATACGTGCCCTTTGATATCGTGAATAAAATTTTTGCGAAGAATTATATGGATATTATCCTCCATCCCATGGAAAATGACGGCGTAGACTTTTGGTGGTTGGACTGGCAGCAATGGAGTACGACCAAAATTCCGAGCGTCAATCCGACCTTCTATTTAAACTATGTTTTCTATAGTGATATGCAGAGACAGAATGGAAAACGCCCGCTGATCTTCCACAGATATGGCGGACTGGGTAATCATCGCTATCAGATCGGTTTTTCGGGCGATACTTTCATTAATTGGAAATCACTCGCCTATCAGCCATATTTCACCTCAACGGCGGCCAATGTAGGCTTTGGATTTTGGAGCCATGACATTGGCGGACATATGTACGGCGACAGTACACCGGAACTCTATACCCGTTGGGTACAATTCGGCGCTTTTAGTCCGATTCTCCGCACACATTGCACAAAATCAACTTACACCAAAGGCATTGAACGCCGCATATGGGCATATCCCCTTGAAAACTTCTATGCAATGCGCGATGCTTTCCATCTTCGCAAGGCCCTTCTCCCCTACATTTACACTGCCGCGCGTGAAGCTTACGATACCGGTATCTCATTATGCAGGCCGATGTATTATGACAATCCTCATGCGGATGAAGCATACGAGTTCAAGGGTCAATATATGTTTGGCAATGATATGATCCTTTCTCCCGTCACGGAAAAAACTGAAGATGGCAAATTGATCGTCCAAAAAGATATTTGGCTTCCAGAAGGAGAATGGATCGAATATTATTCAGGTGCGATCCTCGAGGGCAATCAAGTGCTCAAGAGATCATTTACAATTGATGAGATCCCGATCTATGTCAGATCAGGTGCTATTATTCCCATGTATCCGAAAGTTGAATGGGATGAAAAATCTTCCGAAGACCACATGATCCTTACAGTATATCCCGGGAAATCGGGAAAAACACGTATTTACAACGATGAAGGGAATAGTGAACAATACAAGGAAGATGCTTTTAGTTTTACTGAAGTCAGTTTTACGACCAATAAAGGTAAACTGAAACTCGTGATCGATCCTGTTGAAGGTTCTTATCCGGGTATGGCAGAAAATAGATCATACGAGATAAGATTAGCACTTCAATTCCCCGCACAAAACGTTAAGATAAACGGAAAAGCCGTATCCTGGGAATATGATGGTGAAGAACTTTGCACACATATTTACACCAATAAACTCAGCGTTCACTCAAAAGTAAAGATCGAGGTTCAGCTGGCTGATTATGACATTCATCTTCTATCAAAGAAAAAGGGACAATTTGTTCGTCTCATCAAATTCACCAAATTCCTTGCCAAAGAAAATTGGGACAAATCAAAATATTCCAACGATATCGTCGTCCACGCGGCCCAAACCGGTCACAGAATAACATTAAATCCGGACAATATTAATTCTGAGATCAAAAGGTTTAATGAAAATTGGGACGTAGTTCTGGAAATGATCAACAAAGTATCAGAATCACGGTCGGAATTTCTACCCTATCTTGAATTATTAGAAGCAACTGAAACGAAATAAAGAGGACAATATGTTTAAAAGATCTAAAAGTATTTTATCTATCATTTCATTGTTTATCAGCTTTGTCTTGATCTCCTGTTCCGGAATTCCTGAGCAGGCAGGCGATTGGCGTATAGAGGTAAGCGTTTCGGGAAATGATCACTATGATGTCCCCGGTGAATCGATTACAGAACAGATCCCGCCATCCGATACACTTGTGAACATTGTTAATAAATTCTCACCCTCGCATATGCAAATAAGTGATTGGAAAATGTTAAGCGAAAATAAGTATTGGATCAGATCATCTGCCGGTCATGAAAATTATAATTATATCATCTACAAGAATGGCAGCATCGAAGATATTACCTTTAAGAATGATTCCACAAGAATGAGAGAAAAGGCGTACTCCCTACTTATAAAAGATACAAAGAAAGAGATCAGCGTTGATGAAGTGCCCACAAAAGCTCTTGAGACGATAAAAGTTCTTTTTCCCGATTCAGAGCCCACGGATATCTGGAAAGTCTCTACATTCGCAGGAGAACGCTATCTGATCGTTGTTGAAAATATGGCCTTTTATGTAAGGAAGGATGGTCAAATTCAGTCTGCCCGTTTTACGAACTCAGGTGCTTTGGAGGAAAATTATCCAAGGAATGTTAATGAATCGGAAATGATAGCAAATATACTAAAAGAAGCAAAATCACTGTTGGGAGAACATCAGGATCGCTTCCATATTGATACCCAGATCAAAAAGATCAAAGATACAGGTCCGGCCTTCCGTTTTATCATCATGGGAGATTCCCGTTCGAATAGCAAATTTTGGGAAACTGAATTAAAACACATTTCATCCCTGAATCCTAAACCGATTTTTGTCATTAACAGTGGCGATCTGGTTGCACGAGGCTTGCTGAAAGAATGGAGTGAGTATTTCATTCCGCCTCTGCTGGATTTTGACATACCATACCTTGTCGCTATGGGAAATCATGATTATGGCTATAATAAAAAAGGGATAGAATACCGTTATTTGTTCGGCGAAAATTCTCACAATTACTATTTTGACCACTCTGGTTACCGTTTTATTGTTATTGATAATGTATCAAAACGACTGTCACTGCCTGAGACAGCAGATTGGTTGGAAAATGTTCTTACCGCTACTCCCGAAGGATTCCATAAAATCGTCACTGCGCACAGTCCGTTCGGAAATGTAGAAAAATGGCAATACCATGTTTATGATAAAGAATATTCAAAGTTATTCGGCGATCTTATGAGCAAATATAATGTAGATCACGTATTTTTCGGACATATTCACGCCTACTCTACCGCAACTTTTAATGGTATTGACTATACAATTAGCGGCGGCGGCGGTGCAGGTTTACACAACCGTTTTGGCCCCACAGGAAATGTACATCATTATATTATTTGTGATGTTATGTCGGATGGATCATTAAAGCAACAGATCGTACGATTCTATGAAAAGTGATAAATAATGAAAAATATACTCGTTTTAGCTCTCATCATTCTTGCCTTTTTTTCCGGATGTGAAAAAAATGTCGTAAAACCGGCGGCTCCGGAAACGATCGTGGTCAATTTGAATGTTGATACTTTCGATGTCTATATCGGCAGAGGAAGACATATTTCATCAAATATGCTTACTGAGGGAATTAAACCCGATCAAGAAGGATGGCTTGGCAATCCTCATCCCATCGGCTACTGCAAACTTTGTGATCAAACTCATACTCGTGAAGAATGTATTGAAGCTTTCCGTACTGATTTTTACAAGAAACTAGATGAAGATCACGACTTCAGAACAGCCGTTCTGGCTTTAAATGGAAAACGATTAGGATGCTATTGTAAGCCAAAAGCTTGCCATGGCGATGTGATCAAAGAATGGATAGATTCGCAACCCCAACTAAGACCAGAATGGGCAAAAGATCTGATCATTTATGAAGTGGCAATAAAAGGGTTTACTTCCCCTGATGGTCCGGAAAGCGGAACATTCATATCGCTCATGGAAAAGATGCAATACCTTGAAGATCTGGGTGTTAATGCCATTTGGCTGACCGGTCATTCACTCTCGGACCCCAAGCATTTTTATGGAATATGGACCCAATATGCCTGTATAGAACCCGGTAAATTAGATCCCTCTTTGGGGACCGAGCAGGAATTCAAAGAGATGATCGCCGAAGCACATCGAAGAGGCATCCGGATCATTCTTGATACAATTGAACTTGGCCTTATGAGCTATAGTCCCTTGATCGAAGAACACCCCGATTGGTTCAAGGGCGGTTCCTGGGGTATGACGGATTATGATTGGGACGGTGATCACCCGGAACTGGAAAAATGGTGGATCGATATGTGGACCAAGGCAGTTCTGGATTGGGGAGTTGACGGTTTCCGCTGCGATTGCGGTCTGCACCGACCGGATCTTTGGCAGGAAATTAAACGACAATGCGCTCAAGCGGGGAAACCCATCGTCATACTCGGAGAGAGTGGTGTTGAAAGCGTCAGTGATGCGAGTCAGCGTGATATTATGCTCTTTGACCAGAGAAAAGGGATCGTGGCCGAGCATATTGCCTTAAATGATCTAGGTTCAATGAAGGACCTTCTACATCAAGAGCTAAAGAATGAAGATATTAGCTTTAACTGTGAAATAACTTATGATGACGGCACATCCATTAATAATACCAAAAGTTCCGATTCCCCCAAATTAACTTTTCTTGGTGTGGGTAAAGATGAGATCGGTTATTGGGAAGTTGAAAAAGATGGCCAAGCAGACTGGACCTGGCGAATTGAAAATATTGACAAATCAAAAAATATACTAAACATACATATTACTTCCCCCGAAAGAAACTGGAGCTGGCAATCGAACGGCTGGGGCTGGAAACTTGCTGTTCAAATGGATGATGATATCATCGTATCGGGCGGGAATCCTTTACCCGGACCAAGATTGCGAATAATCTCCCCCAGTTGCCATGATATGGGCTGGGCCGGATACCCTCAAGATAAAAGTCCTTATGTTATACTGGGCAGTCGCTATCTTTTCGGCTACACTACGCTATTTGCACCAGCAATCCCGGTATTCATGAGCGGCGAAGAATTTGATGCCATTTACAGACCCCTGCCTGGGCTCACACCGGATCTCTACGGAGAAGGCCAAGCCGGAACTGGCACTTGGTTATACGGAACATGGCTAGATTGGGATCAACTGAATGATCAGAAACATAGTGACATGCTGAAAGATGTGAAACGCATGCTGGCTATCCGCAGGGATCATCAAGATCTCATTCACGCGATCGACCCGGATGATGTAGATATTAAAATGAACTCCGTCGAGATAGTTTCAAAGGATAAATTGCCCCTTCCCTATATGCTGACCAACGGAAAACGCGCCTTGCTTATCGTCGGTAATCCCATGGAACATGAAGTTGAAGTTGAGCTGAATATCTCATTGAAAGCGCTGGATTTTCCGTTGAATAAAAAGCACCTAAAGGTATCGACGCTCTGGCCGGAAGAGATGAGCATAGGCCGATTGACCACTGAAGAATTATCGCGCTTCAGGATAACTATCCCCGCCGATAAGATACCCGGTGGCGGACTGGCTGTTTATTTATTTGAATTGAAATAGAATTCAGAATAACAACAATGTTAAAAAAGTATTCCTCACTTGTTTCTTGCCTGCCGTTCGGAGCTTAGGTGAAAAGGGTGACGAAGGTGTGTCATCCTGAAACGCCAGTTATTGGCTGGCGGGTTCAGCCCGAAGGGTCCCGTAAGGGAGATCTCATCGTCTGTCAGAATTCCACGTTAAATTTCTACGAATGAATTATTTTTATCTTCTATTCAAATCAATATTCCACTAAATTCCCTCGTCATAAATAACCAATAGGAATCAATATGAAAAAAACTATCCTCTTTTTACTACTGATGTTAGTGATCTTAAGTTCATGTTCTCAAAAAAGTCTAGTAGAATTAACTAAAAGCGAAAATATTGACAAACATATCGTCTGGAAAGTCATTCAAACACCAGAACTTGAAATTAATGGATTACCTGCTACAATTAATATTTTAGATGTGGATCTAAAGAATTTTGACGGCGACATTGATCTCGCATGGTATCCGGAAGATCTTATCATTACAAGTGAAATAGCCGAAGAATATGATGCATTGGCAGCAGTGAATGGATCCTATTTCGACATGAAAGTCGGTGGAGCCTGGGTGTTTTTACAAGCTGATGGCAAACAGGTCGCAGGCAATAAATCCAAGGTTATATTTTCGCACAGCGGTGCTTTTGCAGAGGATACAAGCGGAGCACTCGTCATTTTAAAACGTCCCGAAACGGACTGGGAATACTCCCCCAAATATAAATATGTCATGTCCGCAGGTCCCATTATGATCCACGATGGTGAAATATGTGAAATTGATTCGGTTGCCTTTAACCTAAATCGTCATCCGAGGACAGCCGTTGGACTGACCAAGAACGATCATTTGATCCTTGTAACGGTAGACGGCCGTCAAAAAGAAGCAGTGGGCATGAATATCCCCGAATTGACGGAATTAATGAAAGACTTAAAATGCACAGATGCGCTCAATCTTGATGGTGGCGGTTCAACCACCATGTATATCAAAGGTAAAGAACATCTTGGCATTGTGAATTACCCAACGGACAATAAGAAATTCGACCATAATGGCCAGCGTCCTGTTTCAAATGCAATTCTAATTTTAAAGTAAATGTAAAGACGCGATTCATCGCGTCTCATTTATAATGATAATCCATAGGTATATTTTATGAAAATACGCAACACTCTTATAGCTCTCAGCATTATCTTAATCTTATCCTCCTGTACTCCCCGCGAGTTCATCAAGATGACATTGAGCGAAAAGATCGATGAGCATATTATCTGGAAGGTCATCCGGTCGGATGATATGAACGGCTCTCCCGCTTCGATCAATATTGTCGATATTAATATGAATAAATTTGAAGGTAGAATATGGCTTGCCTGGTACATGAATGAATTGGTGCCAACTTCCATGATGGCAGAACAGCGTGATGGCTTAGCCGCGATAAATGGCTCGTTTTTCGATATGAAAGTCGGTGGTTCGGTATTATTCCTCCAAGAACATGGTGCAATCATTTTTGAAACTCATGATCGAATTGAATTTATTAACGAAGGAGCCTATGCTAGAGATACCAACGGTGTCGTCATGATCATTGAACGACCTGAAGAAGATTGGGCGCTCTCCCCTGCTTACGCTGATATTATGGTTTCCGGACCGCTTATGATCTTTGATGACGAATTGGTCGAACTGGATTCAGTGCGTTTCAATATAAATCGACATCCACGCACAGCTATAGGCATGACCAAGAATAATCACTTTCTTCTCGTAACTGTAGATGGTCGGCACGCAGAAGCAGCCGGCATGAACATGTGGGAACTCCAGGCATTCATGGATAAACTTGACTGCACAGAGGCCTTGAACTTTGATGGCGGCGGCTCAACGACCATGTATATTAAAGCTAAAACACCCAATGGCGTTGTGAATTATCCATCGGATAATAAGAAATATGATCATGATGGCGAACGGAAAGTAGCGAATGGCTTGGTGGTGACACCGTAAGAGGTGAAACGTGAAACGTAAAACGAAAGACCTTCCGGCTGGCGTCCGAACAGTGAGAGGATCTGCCGGATGGTCGAGAAAAATTGAAGAAGGCACAAAGAGCACTAAGTCACTAAAGAAAATTTAGATTAATACCTTCTCACTTACGAGGAGGTATTTTTTTATGCAATAAAATAT
>CAYNBL010000049.1:0-16774 GCA_964395205.1 uncultured bacterium
AAGTGCCTATTTTACACCGGCTGTGATCCGTAAAGGTTCCAAACAGCAACAATTGTCGACAGATGCTTCAAAACGATTTGAACGCGGAATGGATCCGAATGCAACCCTTGTATATGCACAAGACCGTCTTGCCTCGCTTATTCTTGAACTTGCCGGCGGCACATTGGCAAAAGGCATGATAGATATCTATTCTGAACCTATTCCAGCAAAAACTGCCCAATTACGTATTGAGTATGTTAAACGTGTGACGGGCATTGATATTCCCAAACAAGAATGTAGAACCACGCTTGAACGCCTGAAATTCGAAGTCATAAACGACGAAGATAATACCTTAACGGTCACTATACCGACTTTTCGTCCCGATGTGGAACGAGAGATCGATCTTGTGGAAGAGGTTTTGCGCGTTAATAATCTTGATAAGATCCCTTCAATGAACAGAATGACCATTTCTGTCGCTGAAGAATATGATAAATTCCATCCTTTTTTAACAGACATGAGGAATTTCTTTGTCGGATATGGTATGCATGAGGCAGTAAACAACTCTCTGGTCAATGAGACGGTCGCAACTTCAGGAATCTGGGATTATACACCCTTAAGGATATTAAATCCATTGTCAGCCGAAATGAACATGCTCCGTACGGACATGATCCAACCACTTTTAGGCTCTTTGCGTTTAAACGCATTAAAGAAACGCAATAATATTCGCTTGTTCGAACTTGCGAATGTTATTGAAAAAAATGACCATACCGATACTCATGCGCTTGAGCATTATAATCTTGGAGTTCTTTGTTCGGCTCCTGTTTTTGGACTTAATTGGACAGGCGAAAATAAAGCTGCCGATATTTTTTACATGAAGGGTATTCTTGAGCATCTTCTTGGAAGTTTGAATTTTAATTATAAGCTCAAAGAGAATACTAATCGGGACGAATTTGAAATATTATATGATATAGTTGTTAAAAAAGCCGTTGTCGGAAAGATCGGTCAATACAAGATGGAACAATTTGAGAAATTGCAATTGCAGTATCCGCTTGTTGTCATGGAATTACAGGTAGGGAAATTGTTTAATTGGCACAATGTCAAAAAACAATATGACCCGATCCCACAATTTCCTTCGATCTTTCGCGATATGTCTTTGGTCATGGATAAAACATCCAAAGCAGCCGGCATTTTTAATGAGATAAAACAAAACGGAGGCAAATATCTCGTTGACCTTGTGCTATATGATGTGTACATTGACAATGAGAAACTTGGTAAAGATAAAAAGGCATTGTCGCTTCGCTTGGAATTCAGAAGTGCTGAAAAAACTCTGAAGGACGAAGTGGTTGATGATGTGATGAATAAGTTATTTGAACGGTTAAAGAATCAATATGGAGCTCAGTTAAGGTAATGGATATCAGCTCTTTTGAACTTTTAGAAAAAAAAATACACCAAACCCTCGATGTTCTTTTAAAACAGCAGGGAACTACCGGTAATGATACATCTGCGTTGAGTAAAAGTCAGGTGGACCGTATTACCGAGAAGTTGGCGCAAATATCGGAGTGGATCGACCATGCAGAAGTATGACCCCGACCCCAATACCGTGGAAATGGAATTTCCGGAGGATAAACCCTTAAGGGTCACTATTTATGGCCAGGAGTTTCCCCTCAAAGGGAAAGATCCGGAATTCATTCACAGAGTCGCTGACTACGTGAATGAAAAGATGATGGAAGTCGGAGCGAATATGCCAGGATCGACTGCTATCGATAAAGTTGCCATTATTGCCGCTTTGAACATTGCTGGTGAATTATTTCAATTGAAGCAAGATAACCAATCCATTGAGGAATACATTCAGAGCCATTCTGAATCATTGATCAAATGTATCGATGATCATCTCAATATTACCTAATTGCTCCGTTTAAAAAAGGAGTAAACATGAATGTCGTCATCACAATTATTATTGTTGGTGTAATATCAGCATTTTTGGCTGCGTTTATTGTTTTCATTATCTACCGCTCCCGATTGGGTAGTATGAAAAACTATAAATTTGACATGCTTGAAAGCGCACGAAAAGAAGGTGAAACACTTAGGAAAGAATTGGTCCTTGAAGGAAAAGACGAAGCGATTCACATCAAACAAAAATCAGAAGATGAGTATAACGAAAAATTTCGTGATATTCGTAACTCTGAAAAGGAACTTCAAAAGCGTGAAGGCAATCTGGAGCGCAAGGTCGAAAGTATTGACCAGCGTTATGATTCACTGCAAAAATATGATCAGGACCTGAAGAAAAAAGAACAGGATGTCAATAAGCGTGAAGAAGAGATCGAAGCTCTCATTGACCAACAACAAAGCAAACTAGAAAAGATCGCCGGATTATCCCGCGAAGAAGCTAAGCAGACCCTGAAAGACAGTCTGTATGAAAAAGCTCGTGTTGAAGCTCAGATTAAAGTTAAGGACATAAAAGAATCAGCAATTTTAAATGCTAACAAAGAAGCCAAAAAGATCATTATTGAAGCGATTCAACGTTCTGCCGCTGATCATACATCGGAATCAACTGTTGCAGTTGTTGCACTTCCCAATGATCAGATGAAGGGTCGTGTTATCGGTCGTGAAGGCCGGAATATTCGCCACTTTGAAGCTCTTAGCGGTATTGAACTTATCGTTGATGATACACCCGAAGCGGTTGTGCTTTCAGGATTTGATCCCGTTCGTCGAGAAATAGCGCGAATTGCATTGGAAAAACTTATTGCAGACGGCCGAATTCATCCGGCTCGTATTGAGGAAATGATCGAAAAGGCAAGTAAGGAAGTTGAAGAATCCATTATTCAGGCAGCTGAAGAAGCTACCATGGAATTAGCTTTACCGCCTTTCAATGCTGAAATGATGCACCATATCGGATCGTTGAAATATCGTACGTCTTACGGACAAAATATATTAAAACATTCTATCGAAGTTGGTTGGTTATCGGGTTTGATGGCTGCTGAACTTGGTATGGATGGACAAATGGCAAAACGCGCCGGTTTCTTACATGATATTGGAAAAGCCATCGACAGAAATGTTGAGGGAACCCATGCTCTGATCGGTGGTGATATCGCTCGAAGAAATAAAGAGAATAAGATTGTAGTCAATGCTATTGAAGCTCACCATGAAGAAGTGCCTATGGACAATCCCATCTCGGCATTGGTGCAGGCAGCTGACTCCATTAGCGGCTCACGTCGTGGTGCTCGTGGACAAACACTTGAAAATTATATCCATCGTATGGAAAAACTTGAAGAAATATCCAACAGCTTCAAAGGTGTTAGTAAAACTTACGCCATTCAGGCCGGTAGGGAAGTTCGTGTTATCGTAGAAGAAACACAGATCAATGATGCTGCATCCGATCTTCTTGCAGAAGACATTGCAAATAAAATACAGTCAGAACTGACTTATCCCGGTCAGATCAAGGTCACGGTTCTTCGCGAACATCGCTCAATAGGTTATGCAAAATAAACGGAGAAAATTGGAAACTAAAATATTACATGCTAAAGAAGTCGCTGAAGCGGTCACTGAGAGCCTAAAGCCTCGCATTGCAACATGTCTTAAAAAAGGTGTTCGTCCGGGCCTGGTTGTTGTATTGGTCGGTGAAGATCCCGCTTCACAAGTCTATGTGCGAAATAAAGCACGTGCATGTGAGTCTTTGGGAATCTATTCCGAGACACTTCGTTTACCGGCTGAAACAACGCAAAAAGAATTGAACGAACTTGTTGATCAACTTAATAATGATGATCGCTTCCATGGAATATTGGTCCAAATGCCATTACCTAAACATCTTGATGATATTGAGATCATTGAAAAGATTTCACCCGACAAAGATGTCGATGGTTTTCATCCCATGAGTGTGGGTCGCCTGGTGCAGGGACAGAGTGCTTTTTTGCCCTGTACACCTGCCGGTGTGATGGAAATGTTTGCATATTATAATATTGAAACCAAAGGGAAACATGTTGTCATTATCGGTCGTTCGAATATTGTTGGTAAGCCGATGCTTAACCTCATGTACCAAAAATCAGAGCATGCAAACGCTACGGTAACAATCTGTCATACAGGTACACAAAATATGGAAGAACATACTTTGAGAGCTGATATACTCATTGTTGCAGCGGGTGTCCCTGAAATGATAAAAGCTAATATGGTTAAGGATGGTGCGGTTGTTATTGATGTTGGGGTGAACCGTGTAAATGACAACACAAAGAAAAAAGGATATCGTTTGGTTGGCGATGTTGCTTATAACGAAGTAAAAGAACATTGTTCTGCAATTACACCTGTGCCGGGAGGCGTGGGGTTAATGACCATAGCAATGTTGATGAAAAATACTGTACAGGCAGCTGAAGATCATGTGAACTTGAAAAATAATGGCAAAGAATAAAAAACAAAAATATTACTTATTGACATTTATTTTGATTCTATTACTTGGATCTACCGGCGTCTTTTTAACGAAAACCGACGTCGGTTTTAACATTGCGTATAGAATTCTTCGCCAGCAAGTTGACAATAAATTCAATTCCGATCTCTCAATAAAAGATCTAAGCACTCCGCTTAAAACAAATCTTGAGGCGGAATTTCTGAAGTTCTCGAATGAAGATTCCACTTTTATCGTTACTGTTGATACGATAAATATTAATTACAGAGGTATTTTTGAGTTGTTTGGCAGACGTCATCTGGATAGCTTGCATTTGATTGAGCCGCACATTTATATTAAACTAAAGACAACTGATGAGAAACGGCCTGTAATGCCAAAAATAAATTTCCCGAATTTTATGGTCAACGCTATACGAATTGAGAACGCTAAAATTCAGGTCGAGACCGCGGATACTTTAATCTATCAGGAAATTGATAATCTTCTTTTCAGTTATTCGGGGAAAAAAGATGGGGCAGTATTTGAGATCAAGGATCTTCAATTGAAAAATGATGCCTTAGGGATTGAAATTCATGATCTTTCAAGTGAAGTTGTTTTCAAGAATGATATCGCAAAATTACGTAATTTAAATTTTATGTTCAATGAATCCAGCATTACTTCAAAAGGAAAGATACGTTATATTGAACCCTTACGTTTTCAATTTGCATTCAACATAGTCGATTTTGCTATTGAAAATTATATTGAACTTCCCATTATTAGAAATAATGATAAAATTGATTTAAATCTTGATCTTATAGGAGACCTTAATGCTTTTACGGCAACCATTGATCTTAAAGGCACTCTAAATAATAAAAAAATTGATCAATCCACATTCAATTTAGAGTATAAGGACGATTATCTTCATATTTTACAGGCATCTTTCAAAAATGCTGATACGGATATTTCACTATATGGCTCTTATGGTTTTAAAGATAAATATGTTACAACAACTTTTTCCTCCTATGCCCTGACTCCTTCAGATTGGTTGGAAACACTGCCTGATTTTGATTTTAACGGACGGTTAAGAGCAAACGGATATCTTAATGATCGTCTTAAGATTAATTATGATTTTGACTGCAAGGATCTATATGGCTTAGAGACAACTAAATTAAGCGGAAATATTATTCTTCGCGGAATAGACAGTATTGTTCTTGATTCAAGCAACTATATCTACTTACCTGATGGTGTTTTAAAAGTTAGAGGTTCTCTTAAAGATCTCAAAAATGTTGATCTGGATATTTACGGCGATATTGCTTCTTTAAATGATCTTGACATTCCGGAAATTGACGAATTGAAGGCAGATAATATTTATTTGACGGTTAAAGTTTTGGGTGAGATCAATGATCCCGATATTCAGGTGAATTTTAATCTTGATACGCTTAAATATGATATTTATACGATAAATAATCTCAATGTATCCTTGTTTTCTAATAAAATTATCTCTGAGCCCGGTGGTGGTGTGCTGATATCGTTTGAAAATGCGGTTATAGATTCATTTCTAATTGGGTCAGTGCAAACTTATGTCCGGGTTGATAAAAATATGATCCATTTGGATTATTTTGAAGTATCTCATGAAAAATACAAGTTGAATTTATCGGGTTCGATCAAGGATTTTAAAGAATTTACGATCCAGACATTGTCCGGGACATATCAGGGTGAGGATGTTTATTTATTGGATCCGGTTTCATTTATCCTTTCAGATGCCGGGTATTCACTTTCCAGATATGACGTCTTATATCGGGATGCACTTCTTTCCGGCTCGCTGAAGGTTGAGAATGATTTCATTAAAGGCAATATGAATGTTGCCGGCGCCGAATTAAATTCGTTACCTTTAGTTTCAACCATGGTAGATAGTGTGGGTGGTATTTTAGATCTCAATATAGCTATCACTGGCAAATTGGGCTCTCCTGTTATTGATGCCGGATTTTTGTTAAAACGAGCACATGCTTTTGGATTGGATGCCAGAAGGATCAGATCACAGCTTCATTATGATAATAAAATGGTGTATGCTAATGATATCCACTTTGATATTGATGATGATACACAAATCGCATTACAAGGAAAGCTTCCTCTTAGAATAAATTTTAATTCAAAGAAACCAGTTGAGATATTACAGGAAGATTCACTTTATGTCAATGTTGATATGTCTAATGTCAGTTTGTCAAAATTACTTCCCTTTATTCTCCCTTTCCCAATTTTTGGAAGTGCTGATGCATCTGGAAGTATTAGCGGAACGATCAATGATCCCATTATGGATGCTGATTATTTTGTTGTTGATCCCTTGGTTATGAAGGTTGAAGGAGATTCAGTTAAAGGAAAATTTCATTATGGCAATGAGCGAATGTTCTTTAATGAAATTGAAATATTCGCTGATAAGGGCAGATATTTTGGGAATGCCAATTTTTACTTGGATCTGAGATTCCAAACGGAGGGTCTGCGATTTATTCCTGATAGCAGTCTTTACGTTTATGTTGAGGGAAGGGATGATAAAATGATCTATTTAACTCCCTTTATCGGAGCCATGGAATCATTAAGTGGAGATCTTTATACAGAATTGGAAATGACAGGTAATTTTAATAAAACCATTAAAAATGGAAAAGTCACTGTCACAGATGGCCATCTCGTATTGGGTATTCTTGGAAATGAGATAGAAAACCTTGATGGCGAAGCGATCATGAAGGACAATATAATGGAAGTTGATATGAGCGGTAAATTACCCTCTGTATCTTATACATTAGCCGGGATCTTGGGTTTAGAAAAGAATAGAGTAGATAATGAATACAATTTTAATATTGATGGTAATATGGATATGCGATATCTCATTAAACCACAATTCAATTTACAGTTGACCGGTGATCAGATGTCTATTGTTACACTTAATGAAAAAGTTAATTTAACAACCGGCGCTGTTGATCTTGCTATCACCGGTAGAGATACCTTAACAGTTAGTGGTGATGTCACGGTTCGAGATGGTTTGATAGAATTTGGGTTTAATAGATCGACTCCTAAAGTAGCAGTGCCAACAAATGACAAAGCTTATATAAAAACTGCCTATTCATTGAATGCGATTATTGATAAAATGTATTTAAGGAATCAAATGCTAGATGCTACCTTGAATGGAGAGATGATCCTGCAAAAATTTGCCTCTGAAAATCGTACCAGAATGGGTGGGGAACTCTTTGTAACGGAAGGTTTCTTTAATTATTGGGCATCTGTTTTTGTCTTGGATGAAGGATCTTTGATCCTAGACCAGTTTCAAAACAATCATGAATTGAATTTTATTGCAACTAAATCTATAAAAGATCTGGAAGGTAATAAGGTTGATATTATAGCATCGATCTCAGGTGAATTGAATAATCCCGAGATCACTTTTACTGATGAAAATAATACAATGTCACAAGCCGAAATAGTAGAAAATCTGACTATTGGTGAAATTCGGACTGTTATTGGAGGAGTTACGGAAGAGGGGAGTGATGCGACTGCTTTGCTATCTTTGGCTGAAGTACCTCTAGAACAACAAGCAAAAAAACTTGCAGGGGTCGGTGGTCTGGATAGAATTGATATCAAAGGGGGAACGGAAGGAAGCTATATTGATGGAACAACCGCTTTGGTTATCGGTGGCCGAATTGGTCGAAATTTTTACTTAACCTATGAAGGGTCTCAGGAAGCTCTATTAAAAAATATGGAATTTGAGTATCGTTTGAATAACAAAGTGTCAATTATCGGAAAAGCAAATGACGAAAGCGTTTCCGGAGCTGTACGATTGAGGTTACAATATTGATGAAGCGTTTATTGACCATCATTTTATTATCTCTTATTGCCGGGCTGTCTTTAGCTCAGAATAACGATGTTTTGTTGGATTATAGATTGCGTAAAGTATTCTACAATGGGAATACCAGTTTTAAAGACAGACAATTAAAACGTTATGTGGATATTAAACCGGTTATGACAAAACGAGCCATGAGGCGTATTACCTATCGGTTTATCAAGTCACAGGCAAAATCTTTACAAAACTATTATATTAGTGAAGGATTTCTTAATTGTAGCGTTCGTGATTCACTCATCGTTAATCAAAAAAATGAATTGCATTTGTATTTTAATATTAACGAAAATGAACGCTTTACTCTTAAACAGATATCAATAGAAGATAACACATTATTAAGCGATGGTGAGATCCTTGAATTATTGGGAATAAAAGTAGGTGAACCTTTCAGGCAGTATATCTATTACAACAACTTTAAAAAGATCCTTGCTAAATATAGTGAACTGGGACATCCCTTTGCCGGTATTCGCGAAGAATATGACTGGGGGACCGATCTCGAAATAACCTTGTTTATTAACGAAGATGTAGCTTATGATGTAAATAATATCACGATTGATGGAAATAAAACGGTTGATGATCCTTTCATCAGAAAACACTTTATGATCAAAGAAGGCAAACCCTATAATTTAGAAAAGATCAATCGCACGAAAGATCGTATATATGAAATGGGTGCGTTTAATTCGGTCAATATTGTACCGGTCAATCCGGATACATCAGAACAAACACTTGATCTGGATGTGTCTGTAATAGAAAGTAAAACCCGACGATTTGATTTGGAACTTGGTACAGAACAGAGTACTACTAAAAAAATATCATCATCATCTCTCTACATCCAACCTGAATGGACACATAAAAATCTATTTAGACGAGCGCATAGATTTAAGGTAGGGGTAAAGTATAAAGCCTTGATCCAAAATAATAATATTGAGAATATGATCAATTCTGAGATCGCTTATACTGTTCCCTGGTTGTTTGTTCTTCGCTTGCCGACAACGTTCAAAGTTTATTATGATCGAGACGCTTACGATCCATTTGCAAAACCAACCGTGGTAGATAGTATTAAAAATGGGGAGATCAGAACTGAATACGGTGTAAATATGTCAAGTATTTGGCGTTATAACCGAAATATTTATACACGTTTTTCAGTATCTTTAAGAAATTTCAAGAGTGAATTGACAAAAGAATTGGATCTGGGTAATACGAAACCCTTTGAACCGCAAGCCGAGATATCGATTCAATCCAGATTTGATAATCGTGATAGTTTTATTTATCCCACAAAAGGATGGAACATTCTCTTATATGGTGGGTATGTTTTAGGTACGGATACTCTAACGACAACAGAATATTTCCGTGTTGATGCATCCGTAAATGGCTATATCCCGCTTGCAAGGAATATTGTTTTAGCAGGGAGACTGGAAGCCGGCCAGTTCTTTGATATGGGTTCCATCGACGCACTTGATCTTTATCAGTTGGGAAGCGAATCAACGATCAGAGGTTGGAGAAAAACCATCGGTAATGAATATATTTTGACAACAACTGATACAATCTATGCCGGGGCAGCAAAATTAATGGCAAATGTAGAATTGCGAGCTGACCTGATCTGGAATTTTGGTGTTAATGCTTTTCTGGATGTTGGTATGCTGGATGATGATCTTTCCGGTATTATGAACTGGAATAATTATTATGTAAATACCGGATTTGGGATCTACTATAAAACACCCATTGGTCCCGTGCGCATCGAATTTCCGATTATATTGAATGACCCCAATAAAGGAACGCCACGTGAAGAAGATAGAAACTTTTTGACAAGTATTAACTTTGGACTTTTATTTGCGTTTTAGCTATGAAATATGATAAATTATCTGACTTAAAAATGAAATTTAGGAGTTGAGTAAAATGAAAAAACAATTAGTAACACTGCTTTTGATCTCTATGTTGATCTTCTCGTGTTCCGACAACCGGACAGCGGAACAAATGTTCCAAGATGGCAGCGATCAGTACAAACAGGAGAAAATTAGTCGCTCAATTAAAACTTTTGAAAAACTTTCAAATATTTATCCGGATGATGATTTGGCGGTAAAAGCAATTTATCGTTTGGCTGAAATATATGCCGGCGATCTCCAGGATTTTGAGACCTGCGTTGCCAAATACGATTATATTGCCGATGAATATCCTTCACATGTCGATGCCCCCAAAGCACGTTTTATGGCCGGTTATACTTTGGCTAATATCATGAATGATCAAGATCGCGCTAAAGTTGAATATGAAAAATTCATTCGTGATTATCCAAATCATGATCTGATCGAATCCGTCCAATTTGAATTACGGAATTTGGGCAAAGAACTTGACCAGATCGAAAAACTAAAAGGTATTATGAAAAGCGGAACAAGCGAATAGGAAGGGTGACCATGAGTTTTAATCTTGCCGTATTAAATGAACAAATACAAAAAGAAAGTGTTTTCATTGAGTCTATTCAGGCGGAATTACGAAAGGTACTGATTGGACAAGAAAAAATGGTCCAACGACTACTGATAGGATTATTGGCCGAAGGTCATATTTTACTTGAAGGTGTTCCCGGACTTGCAAAAACCCTGGCCGTGAAATCTCTTGCTCAGGCGATCCATACAACCTTTCATCGTATCCAGTTTACACCTGACTTGCTACCTTCCGACCTTATCGGAACCCTGATCTATAACCAAAAAGAATCATCTTTTGAAGTTAAAAAAGGACCGATCTTCGCCAATATTATTCTTGCGGATGAGATCAACCGTTCACCTGCAAAAGTGCAAGCGGCACTTCTTGAAGCGATGCAGGAAAAACAGGTCAGTATCGGTGATACAACTTATCCTCTTGAGGAACCTTTTCTAGTTCTTGCGACACAGAATCCTATTGAACAGGAAGGAACCTATCCTCTACCTGAAGCACAGGTCGATCGATTTATGCTAAAAGTAAAAGTGGACTATCCCACTCAGGATGAAGAAATGAGCATGTTGACACTTATGACTTCAAATGTATTACCTGAAAAAGTATCAGCTGTCGTTAAATCGAAACAGATCATGGATGCACGGAATATCGTTCGCAGTATTTATGTGGATGAAAAGATTCACAAATATGTGACTGATATAGTTTTTGCAACCCGTTATCCTGAAAAATATAATATTGAATCCATCAGTGGACTTATTGATGTCGGAGCTTCTCCACGTGCATCCTTAAATCTTGTTCGTGCAGCAAAAGCACACGCTTTTTTGCAGCATCGAGGTTATGTAACGCCTGAAGATATTCGCGAAGTCGGAATGGATGTCCTGCGTCACCGTGTCTTGCTTTCCTTTGAAGCGGAAGCCGAAGATGTTACGGTTGAAGATATTATTCAAACGGTGTTTGATACTATTTCGGTACCCTAATGCTGTCCCGAGAGATATTACATAAAGTAAAACAAATTGAGATCCAGACGCGTCGAATAGTCAATGACGTGTTCTCCGGTGAATACCGTTCGATTTTTAAAGGAAAGGGAATGTCCTTTTCCGAAGTGCGGGAATATCAGCCGGGTGACGATGTCAGAATGATCGATTGGAATGTAACGGCTCGAAATAATAAACCCTTTATCAAAGTCATGGAAGAAGAGCGTGAACTGACCGTCTATTTTTTAGTGGATGTTTCAGCTTCAGGCCGGGTAGGGAGTACCGAACGGTTTAAAAGCGAGATCGCAGCCGAAATATGTGCCGTTCTGGCTTTTTCTGCCATTCGTAATGGCGATAAGGTTGGGTTGATCAATTTTACTCATGATGTTGAAAAATATCTCTCTCCCCGCAAGGGAAAAGGGTATGCCATGCAGGTTATTCGCGAGGTCCTTTTCGGTGAATATGAAGGGAAAGGAACCCGTATAGAGAATGCCCTGCAATTTCTTTCACGCGTGGCACATAAAAAGAGCATTGTCTTCCTGATCAGTGATTTCTACGATACGGACTTTGAGAATGCCCTAAAAGCTGTTTCTAACAAGCATGATCTCATTATGGTCCATATTGTTGATCCTCTGGATAAAGAGCTTCCGAATATTGGACTATTTTCCTGTTTTGATGCCGAAACAGGTGAGAAGATGGTCATTGATACATCTGTAAAAAAAGTTCGTGATCAATATGCCGAATTTTATACAAAACGCACGACTGAGCTTGAAAAAATGTGCCGAAAGAATAAAACGGACCTAATCCATATTTCCACGGATATTTCATATATAGAGCCTTTGAACCGATTTTTTAAAACAAGAGGAAAACATCAATACCGATGAAACGCATCCTATTTCTCCTTATGATCGTGGCAACACTTTTTGCTCAGGAAGTTAAGCTTGACTTAAATGTGAATAAGGAAAAATTATATATTGGTGATAGGATAAAACTGAATTATACCCTGTCAGGTGGTGAACGTCATGTGTTTATTCTGCCTGATGTGCAGATATGGATCAAAGATCTTGAGATCATTGATGTTCAAACGTCAGAGCGAGTAAAAAAACACCGTCATTTTATTGATCTAAATATCGAAGCCGTCAAATTTGATACCGGTTTTGTGCACATTCCTGCTATGCCGGTCATTAAAACGGATTCCACTGGATTTGGTAACCCCGATACGATCTATACACCTGAAAAATATCTATACATTTATTCAATGCTTGATAGTTCTGCGACTCCGGTAGCGATGACCCCGCCCGTACCTTTGGCTCTTATGACCTGGTGGGAATTTATGGTCGCCGTTTTCTTGTTTGCCGGAAGTGTTTTTCTTTTAGTATTGGGTATCAAACATAAGTCTAAAAAACAAGAAGTAATTGAAGAATACTGGGAAACACCACGGGAAAAAGCGGAGCATTATTTAAATGCTCTTGAAAAAAAGAATTACCCCGATAAAAAAAAATGGAAACACTTTTATCTTGAATTAACCTATATTGCACGGGATTATTTTGAAAATATCTATTATATTCATTTACTGGAATTGACAACATCGGATCTTATTCCGATATTAAAAGAGCATGTTGATGCTGAGTTCATGAGTAAATTAACAGAATTTTTTAACTATGCAGATCTGGCAAAATTCGCAAAAGGAATTGCCAGTCTTGAAAAATGCAATGAGCATTTAAAGTTTGTGAGACAAATTATTATATCAGATGAGAAGAATAATGATAAAGAACCAGCGAATTAAAGGTTGAACTTTATCATTGATTTAAATATTAACGTCCCTTATTAACGTGTTTGTTACCCAAGGTTATTTAAAGGAAATAATATGTTAAAGATTGACAAGATCAGTAAATCTTTTACAGGGGTCAAAGCGGTGGATAATATTTCACTGGATATCCCTGTTGGAGAGGTATTCGGATTTCTTGGTCCCAATGGTGCAGGAAAAACCACGACACTTCGTATGATCATGGATATCCTTCAACCGGATTCGGGACTCATTACTATTGATGGAAAACCCAGTACATCATGTGATCATACGCGCATTGGATATTTGCCCGAAGAGAGAGGTATCTATCAGAAAGCAAAAGTTCGGGATGTGGTCGAGTATTTCGGTAAGCTTAAGTCTGTTCCTGTAGGGGAAGTAAAAGAGAGGGCAATCTATTGGTTCTCGAAACTAAAAATTCAAGATCTTGCGGATAAAAAAGTTGCTGAACTTTCAAAAGGGAATCAACAGAAAGTCCAGTTTATTATTGCCGTGATCAATGATCCCATCTTAATGATACTGGATGAGCCTTTTACAGGTTTGGATCCGGTTAATCAAAAGATATTACAAGATATCATCAAAGATTTTAAAGCACAGAATCGTACCATTATTCTCAGTACACATCAAATGGCCAAAGTGGAAGAAAATTGCGATTCCATGTGTCTTATCCATAAGGGAAAAATCATCACACTGGGAAAAACGAAAGATATCATGGAAAAACATGGTGGAAGTTTGGATAATGCTTTTATTGAATTGGTAGGAGATACAGATGAATAAGACATTGACTATCGCACAATGGGAATTGCGCCGCGGACTGAAATCAAAGGCTTTTATTGTCTCTGTCTTTATGCCATTTGTTGTTTTACTTATTTCTATTGTCCCATCAGTTCTTGCTTTTAGCGGTGATATTGAAGCAAAAGATGTGGGTATCATTGATCAGGGAAATGGAATCTATACCGAAGTAGCAGAGCATTTGAATGAACAATTTCAATCTGATAGTGGTGAAGCGATCTATACCATTCAAGAATATCAAACCACATCGGAAAATCACGATACTTTGATCAATACTCTCGTCCAAGATAATATTGCCGGTATTGTTATTGTTATACAACCTGATTTTATGAACAATGCCGGAATAAATATTTATCACAATAACAATGTGGGGCTTGAAGAAATCTCCAAGCTGAAAGGTGCAATGCGTCAATACAGCATGGAAAAGCGTATTGTTGCGCTCGGCATGACAAAAGAAGACATGGATTATGTCCTCGAACGACCCGATGTTACCGTTTATGAAATCAGTGACAGCGGTGATGCCGTCAAATCGAACCTGATCGTTAGATATGGTGTGCCGGGTGTCTTTTTATGGCTATTGGTCATGGGAATCGTCATGAGTTCATCTATGCTGATCAGCGGAGTTATTGAAGAACGCTCGAACCGTATTCTTGAGATCATGATGTCCAGTATAAAGCCCAACCAGCTCATGATGGGAAAAATACTCGGTATTGGTATGCTGGGGGTTATTCAGATCACGATCTATCTTGTTATCATTTTAATATTCAGCCTCTATGGTGGTGCTATGCTGAATATTGACCTCAGTCCCGGGGATGTCTTTACTCCGAACATACTCTGGTATTTTTTATACTTCATTATGGGCTACTTTATGTACGCCGCATTGTATGTAAGTTTGGGCTCGTTATTTGATAACGAAAGAGAGGCTCAACAATCGGTTGGCTACTTATCTCTTTTTGCCGTATTACCTATTATGTTGATACAACCCATCATGATGAATCCGGGAACACCGTTGACTGGAATATTATCATTTATTCCTCTGACCACACCGTTCATGATGATCCTTAAAATTGGGATGCTTTCCGCTCCATTATGGGAAATATTGTTGATGATGGTCTATCTTCTTGTTTGGATCGCTGCTATTTCCTGGGCAGGTTCCAAGATATTCAGAACCACATTGCTCATGTATGGGAAGCGTGCTACTCTCAAAGAAATCTTTCAGTGGATCAAAGCATAGAATTTCATAACACATTGATAAAAAAATTACTATATTATGCCGATAAAAAATAAAAGGAGAATAAATGTCACAATTAACAATCGAAGTCACGGATCAGAATTTCCAGACTGAGGTGTTAGCTAACTCTTTACCGGTCATCGTGGACTTTTGGGCACCTTGGTGTGGACCCTGCCATATGATCACCCCTAAACTTGAAGAAATTGCAAAAGATTACGAAGGAAAAGTCGTGATTGCCAAAGTGAATGTTGATAATTCACCTATGGTTGCCGGCCAATTCGGAATTCGCTCGATCCCGACACTTCTTTATGTCAAAGGAGGTCAGGTCGTCGATCAAGTGATCGGCAACGTGCCAAAGAGTGACCTCGAGGCTAGATTGAAGAAATTAATCTGACAAACGAAACCCGGGGAACTTCCCGGGTTCTTTTTTTATGGAACTTATTACTAAAAAATTGACTGTTTCCGGAACGGTCCAAATGGTTGGCTTTCGCTGGTTCGCCAAGGAGAAAGCAGATCAATTCAAGATCAAAGGCTATGTTAGAAATACCGGCAGGGGAGAAGTCGAGATTATGGCTCAGGGACCTAATGAAGATATTCAGATATTTATTGACCATCTAAAGCAGGGACCTTCTCGCGCTCGAGTAGAAAAGATCATTCAGGAAACCTTGATAAGTGAAAAAATATTTCAACAATTTTCAATAAGAATGTGATCAAAATGAATTTAAAAATAGCTTTAGCACAAATTAATTTTACCGTCGGTGATGTTTCGGGTAACGCCGAAAAGATCATTGGAGCAATTGCTGATGCAAAAGAAAATCAAGCAGATATAATTCTTTTCCCCGAATTGGCACTTTGCGGATATCCACCTTTGGATCTTGTGCTTGAAAATGAATTCATTATTGAAAATAAAATAATGATCGATGAGATCGTTAAACACACGAATGATATTGTTGCGATCGTAGGATATGTCCGTAAATATGATGGTAAATGCTGGAATGCAGTAGCCGTGATGCAGGATGGAAAGATCATTGACCATGTGCATAAGATCAATTTACCTACCTATGATATTTTTGATGAACTTAGATATTTTTCTTATATAAATAATCCCGAACCTGTGAATGTGAACATCAAGGGAAGAAATTATCGGCTGAGTATTGAGATCTGTGAAGACCTTTGGGATGACCGCTACGAAACAAAAGTAACGCGTGAACTTGTAAAGAAGGGAGCGGAAATTATTCTCAATGCTTCCGCATCACCGTACCAGGTAGATAAGATCAAAACGCGAATTGACTTAGTTCGCGAAAAAGTTTTAGAAGCT
>CAYNBL010000050.1:0-16322 GCA_964395205.1 uncultured bacterium
ACATTATAATTTAATGCTTTTTTGGGGACTTGGTAGTCTAATGGATACTTCGGGACGAAGTAGTGCGGAAAGACCGGGATTCCCCCAAAGGGGTCCCTTCGGGAGAACCCCCGGGGTATTTATAGAACCCCCATAAATACTGTATATACCCTTTATATACTAGCTATAATCGTTATTTATGTCTTTATTTGTTCCCGGAATGTCCCGTATTGTCCCGTAATATCTCGAGATAACTGGAACATTTCTGGAACATTTTAAAGTCCCAAATGAACCTTTTACACATAAAACAAGCTTAGAGATTGCCGTTCGTTCATGCGGGTTTAGGGTTCGTGTGTACTAAAATGTGGCTGGTGGGATTGATTTTGTTATTTAGGGTATGTAAGTGATATGAAATATAGGGGTTTGGAGTGGCTAGATTACATATTGAGGTATAATATCTACCATTAGATTCAACTCTCCAGCTTATAGGAAGAAGACTTATTTCAAACAATATGTTTTTATACTTTTTCCGCGTTGCTTTTCTCTTTTACCGCCTTGCTCAGGGAAAAGCACCCCTACTCACAAAATGACAAATATTAACTTCCTGAATTCAAGGCTAGTCTGAAACCGATGAAGCTGTAGCCGATAGACAGGTAGTTGTAGTCACGATAAGCAATACGACAGCGCCAAGCGTTGAGGTGCCAACTGCCGCCACGCAACACACGGCAGCTGCCTGTGGAAGGTCCGGTTGGGTTCGTTTGTGAATTCGATGGATAATCTCCATGCCAATCCCAGCACCATTCCAATACATTTCCGCTCATATCATAAAGACCAAGATTATTGTGTTGCTTAGTACCGACAGCATGGGTTTTACTTCCACTGTTTGAGTAATACCAAGCATAAGTACCTAGTTCACTTTCCGTATTCGTTCCGCTATACTTCCGGTCATCTCTGCCTTTACTTCTTGCTGCATATTCCCACTCTGCTTCTGTGGGTAGACGATACCCATTTTTGCTAAAATCTGCAGTGACATTTCCTTCAGTAATTGTATATACTTGCTGATAATCATCTTCTTCATTCAGCCAATTGCAATACTCAAGGGCTCCATACCAAGTGACATAGATCATCGGACAATTAATTGTATCGGCATAAACAGATCCCTTAAAATAAAATGAACTGCCATCATGCGTAATTGCACAAGCACTGCCATCAATGGAAATGAGTTTGTTTCCGTTATGAATAGCGTCAGAATCTATGCCGGCTGCATTCAAAAATTCGACATATTCAAGATGAGTTATCTCTTTAGTTCCCAGATAGAAGTCGTTTAATGTTACGGTATGAGTGGGCTTTTCCGTGCTTTCGCCATCATCCCAAACATCTCCCATAGTAAACGTTCCACCTTCAACAATTTCCAATCCTGAAATTTCAATTTCAGCATCTTTTGGTTTAAATAGACTGCAGCCAATCGAAAAAAATGTAAAAATTATTACGACAATTAAAGATAGCTTTTTCATCTCTTACTTCATTTTCTTGATTATTAATGGCATTGCAGGGTATAACACTTATGAGACTTTTAAAAGACATATTAAACTTAGTTTTATTCTATTAATTAAGCAATTGCGTTAGCTCAACGGACCTTTCTCCATTACTTAATCTAGTATATGCTAACATCGAAGTGAATATTTTCTTCCACTCATAACTCATAACTGGCATTTAAAATGCCCACCCCTTTTTGTATCAATAAAATTACCGACTTAAGAATATAAAAGTCACCTTATATATTCTTAATACTATGAAAATTATATTTCTTTATTCAATTTCATGTTCTGGGGGTAGTCCTTCTTTCCATCTTTTTATTACAGGATCAAAAAACATATCAATTTTATCATATTTCAGAGGAAACTCAAATTTAGCTTTCTCTATAGGATTTCCCGCAGCATCTGTTTTAGTAGTAATATCATAGAATACTATTTTTAGGTCAGGTAAATCGGTGGGATTATAAAAAGCACTAAAAACCAGCAATCCCGAATAGCTAAAATCAGGTAATATTTCTTTACTTACATCATTTATTAATTTGTATTTACGTATGTTTTGGCTTACGATCATTGAAGTATACCCAACTGGATAAGGCCAAATAAGGTGAGGATTTGCTTTAGAGAACTCATTTTCCCAATATGATAAATAATGAACTAATGTCTGATCTCTATTAATAAAACTTATTGGGTGAGCTATTGTTTCACCTGCAGTTGTAACACCTACAGCTTGAACTTGAAAGTTACCAATATTACTAAAAGCTTCTTTCGGTTCTTCTTCACCATCTTGAATTAAATAAATTCTTGCATCCCCCATTCTAAGAATATGGGGTGTGTTATTTGTTATTTTAACATAAAAAGCAAGCAATGTTCTATTGTCATCACCAAAAACATAGCACCAATTTTGATCATTTGCATCATCGGGATAATACAGATCCCCCCAAGTAAACAACGATGGTATTTCATGTTTATTATACTCAAATAATTCAGGATAATTATACATATCCCTTGGCGAGAGAGGGTCAATTTCAATAGAAACATTTGAAATTGTTTTTGTCTCCAACTTATGAGCACCATAAGATTTAGCAACCATAATCTTAGATGATGATGCACAAGCAGTCAAGAAAACAAACACTGCAAGACAAATTAAAATATTTAACATTCGTTTCATTTTGTTCTCCTTTGATTATTATGTTTTCTATAGTATCAATCTTATTTCATAAATATCATTTTCTTCGTATCAACAAAATTGCCTGTTAAGGTAGATAAATCAAGAGCATCTATTACATGAGAATTAATTACTTTTTCATCCTCAATTTGAGAATAATACCACAACTGTAAAGTTTCAATTCTTGCAATAACAAACCTATTATAATGTTTTGCTCCACATACTACACATTTGTTTATACAATTGCAAGCATTATAATTGTAATCATAATATTATAATATATGCCCATACAAAATACAGAATGCAGAATACAATAATATATTATTAATATTTACTATTTACCATAGTACCAAACACTGAATTGGTCTTCCCCTTAAAAATCGAACAGTTTCATGTGTTAATGTAATATAAAGCCACCTTTAACCATGTGGCATATTTATGCCCAAAATGTTACTAATTTGTATAAATAATGCTGTTTCTCGCCACATTTCTATATAAATCTAGCGTTGAAAAAAGCCCCTGTAACTTACGTGTTAACAGGGGTATAAGTGGTACGCCATCTAGGATTTTCCCAAAGGGACCCCTTCGGGGGAACCCCGATCCGCCAGCTGGCGGATAAGAGGCCGGTTTATTATGATCAACAAGGTTCATTAAATCAAACAATCGGAGTTGTTTATAAGCAGGGAATTATTGATATAATTATTATGGAACAATATTGGAACACAATAACCACAATACGCTGAATATCAGGTGGTTATAATGATTGCGGAAAGACCGGGATTCGAACCCGGGGTACCGCTATTAACAGTACACACGATTTCCAATCGTGCACCTTCAGCCAACTCGGTCATCTTTCCATTAAAAAGCTGAATAAAATAGCGGATGCACAGCTCAAAGTCAATGAAAACAAATTGAAAGATAATAATTGATCAATGAATTGATAAGTTGATAAATCAAAAAATCGAGTCGCCCCGCCCCGCCCCTAGTGCTCTTATAAAAGCTTGGTTATTCGAAACATAATAGGATATATTAGGCAGTTGAACAATGAGAACACGCAAATCAAAAATCCACAAGATATCCCCCTTATAATAAATACGGTTTTTAAATGGTCATAGATCGAATACAAGAAAATCTTTCCTTTCTCCTAACACAGGTGGAACGCCCGGGCCGTTATACCGGCAATGAGATTAATACAATTAAAAAGTCATGGGAAAATGCGGAATGTCGCGTTTGCCTGGTTTATCCGGATGCATATGAGGTCGGAATGCCTTTTATCGGTTATCAGATCCTTTATCATATATTGAACAAAAAAGACGGTATCCTTGCAGAGCGGGCTTTTTCTCCCTGGGTAGACATGGAGAAGCTATTGCGCGAACGAGAAGTGCCCCTTTTCTCGCTGGAAAGCAAACATGCACTTTCCGATTTTGATCTTGTCGGTTTTACGCTTCAGTACGAAATGACCTATTCGAACATTCTTAATGCGCTGGACCTATCAAACATACCCATTAGGGTTGCAGATCGCGGTGATGGAGACCCAATTATTATTGGTGGTGGAAGTTGCGCCTTTAATCCTGAACCACTTGCCGAATTCATAGATCTTTTCGTTATCGGTGATGCAGAGGAGGTCTCCTTGGAAATTGTCGAGATCATACGCGATCATAAGAAAAAAGGATCATCACGCGCAGAAATACTTAAAGACTGTTCCCTGCCCAATAAAGGAGTATATGCCCCGGCCTTTTACGATAAAAAAAGAGACGGTATGGTTCGGGCAGCAAAGATCGCAGAGTTAAAGCCAGAAAATTATAGCAATAAGCCAATTGTTCCGCTATTGGAAGTTGCCCAAGATCGGTTTGCGCTTGAAATTCAAAGAGGTTGTGGCGCCGGATGCCGATTTTGTCACGCAGGTATCATTTACCGACCGGTACGAGAACGGGAACCGGCGGATCTAATAGAACAAACCAAAGAGACGCTGCGTAATACCGGTTATGAAGAATTGTCGCTATTGAGCCTTTCCACTTCAGATTATAGTCAACTTGAAAATTTAGTTGACGGTATCGCTCCAACGTGTGATGAAAACAATATTGCCATCTCGTTTCCCTCCATGCGTCTGGATTCTATAAACCTAAAGATACTTGAAGCCGCAGGCAAGAGAAAACGCTCCGGGTTGACTCTTGCTCCCGAAGCCGGAACTCAACGATTAAGGAACGTGATCAACAAGAATATCTCTGAACAAGATATTTTCACGTCGGTTAAATTAGCCCTGGAAAACAAATTTCGCACATTAAAATTTTATTTCATGGTCGGTTTACCAACCGAGACAGATGAAGACTTACAGGGAATTGTGGACTTGATCAAAAGATTATACGGCTTGATCAGGTCATACCCTCACGCCCAAGTCAATATTACATTGTCAAGTTTTATTCCAAAAGCTCACACCCCATTTCAGTGGGCGGAACATGTGCCACCTGAAGAATTGGAAAGGCGAATTTATTTCGTTCGAAACCAACTTAAGTTTAAAGGGATAAAGCTGATGCATCGTGACCCCGAGTTTTCGATTTACGAAAGCCTGATGTCAAGAGGCGATCGTTCAGCCGGTGAGATACTATTCAGCGCCTGGAAGAACGGTGCCCGCTTTGATGCCTGGTCAGAATTTTTTAATCAAAAGGCATGGGATAACGCCATAGCAGTGAGCGGAAAGAAAATTGATGATATGATAGGAGCCCGCGACCGACACAGCACTATGCCATGGTCGTTTATTCACACCGGCGTAAACGAGGATTTTCTCCGCGAAGAAATGGAAAAAGCCGAACGGGGTGAAACAACACAAGATTGCAGAGTATATTGCAGTGCCTGCGGATTATGCGATGCCGATATTAAAAACTTAATAGCGAAAGAAGTGAGAATTGGGAATACCAAAGTAAGTGAAATTAAAAAAAATGAAAATGAACAGCCAACCACTTACTATACTCTACGTTTGGAATATGAAAAGGACGGATGGATGCGCTATATTTCACACCATGACTTTATGCGTGTTGTCTACCGGGTATGCAATATTCTACATTGGCCCTTGCGTTTCAGCAATGGTTTTAACCCACGCCCCCGTATTGCGGCCGGCTATCCCATCCCCATGGGTTTTGATGCTGGAAATGAAACCATGGATATTATCTTGAACGCTGATGTTGAAAATCCGAAAGAAGCATTAAATAACGTCTTGCCCGAAGGGATCAGAATTCAAAAAGCAGATATTATTCAAGGTAAACGCCCCTCTATTATGGAGCATACCAGCGAACTGCTTTATGTCTTTAACTTAAAGGAAGAAATAAATATTGACAGTGTACGCAAACGGCTGGGCGAACAACTGTCAGAGGAAAAAGTGCTGTGCGAACGCAAGCATAAAAAAGGTTCGAAGATAATTAATCTTAAACCTTTTATCAAATCTTGGGATATTACCGAGAAAACCTTAAGCGTTTGTTATAAGGTTATCGAATCACAAACCGGACGACCTGATGAATTTCTAAAACTGGCTTTTGGCGAAAATATCCCCTATTTTATCGGTGAGCGTAAACATGCCACCGTAAAGGACTAAAATGAAAAGAAACATATACATTAGTGAAACCCCATTAGAATCGCGCATTGCTATCATGGAAGATAAGCAATTAGTGGAATTCTATATTGAAACCCCGGAAGACGTTTCCGCTGTCGGCAATGTTTATTTTGCGACAGTTGAAAATATTCAACAAGGAATGCATGCTGTTTTTATGAACCTGGGTATGCAGCAAAACGGTTTCCTTGGTTTTTCCGAGATCAAAGATTATATATCATTTGAGAACGGCAGTTTAAAACCAAGAACATTTACAGGCGCAAAAGATCTAAAAAAGGGCCAGCGAATATTGGTGCAGGTCGTAAAAGATGCCTATGCAAATAAAGGCCCACGCCTAACTACTGAGATCGCTATCCCCGGCCGTTTTGCGGTGCTTGCCCCCTATCATGATGTGATTGGAATTTCAAAAAAGATCAGAAATTATAAAACCCGCTCAAAACTAAAAGAGATCGCCAAATCGATCAAACCGGAAGGGTTTGGAATTATTATTCGAACTGTTGCCGACGGAAAAAAAGAAAAAGATATTAAACAAGATATCAAACAATTGTTGAGTTCCTGGGACCAGATAGTTAATGCGGTTAAGAACAGCAGTACTCAAGCGATGCGGGTTTATGAAAACGACAGTATGACATCCTCTGTGATCCGTGATATGTTCACAAGCGAAGTGGAATCTGTTGTTGTTGATAACAAACGAAAATTTCGAGCGATACAAAACTATGTTAAAGATGTTGCCCCAGAGCTGGTAGAGCGCATCTTTTTTCATAAAGAGGGTTCTCTTTTTGGCGCACATGGTATTACCGAAGAAACCGACAAACTATTACGGCGCAAGGTCTGGTTGAAGAGTGGTGGACATCTTATTATTGATCATACGGAAGCCATGTTTGTTATTGATGTGAACAGCGGGCGCTATATGGGACAAAAAGATCAGGAAAAAAATATTATAAAGGTTAATCTCGAAGCCGCAATTGAGATCGCGCGACAATTAAGATTACGCGATATCAGCGGTTTGATCGTAATTGATTATATTGATATGCAGATTCCCGAAAACAAGAAACTGCTTATACGAACATTTAAAGACGAGCTTGCCAAAGATCGCGCATCGGTAAGTGTCAGCGATCTGTCAAGATACGGCTTGCTTGAGATGACACGGGAGCGCATTCGCCTTTCAATTATGTTCTCGCTTAGCGACGAATGTCCCATGTGTCACGGTTATGGCCGCATTCCCAGCATGGAAAGCATGATTACAAAAATTGATAGCTGGGTTCGTAATTTTCGCCAGCACACACGAGAGCGCCGTATTGAGCTTCAAGTTCATCCGTTTCTTTATGACTTTATTAAAGAAAATAAAAAGGTAATGCGCCAAACCCAATTTAAATACGGCATAAAGATCGACTTAGTTAAGGAAGAAAATCTCGGGGTTGGCAGCTTCCACTTCTTGAGAAAGAAAGATAAAGAAGATATTACAAACATGTATTGAGGCGCGATGCAAAATCAGTAACGCGTAATGTGTAGAATAAATGGGCAACTATGGGGTTGCCCTTTTTTATTGGGGGAAATAAAAACGGGAGCGTTTGCTCCCGTTTCATTTTCTATATGGAAAATCCGCTTAGTTTAATCCGAAATTAACCCGAAAATCTTCAATATCAGCTTTGCTTTTCAAGTTGTTTATCCAGGTTTCATAGGCGAGCTTTTGTTTTTCAGCAAGTAGCGATTTTTGAAGTTCGTCATGTTTCTGAGCATAAAGTTCTTCATCAATAGCTGTACGAGCTGTCAGCTGTACAAAGACAGAGCCATATTGACCACTAGGAAAAGGTACAGATACGCTGTTGACCCTCATGTTCCGAATAACGTCAGCAAAGGCGGGAGATGAACCGAAAGGATAGGGTAGCTCATCAATAGAAGATGAGAAGCTTTTATATTCCAGAAAAAGATTATTATTCGAAACATCCAAAAGCACTACATCACCGCGCATGAAAGCATCATATGCTTCCTTAACAAGCTCAGTGCTTTTTTCAAGCTTTAGTTCAGCTATCACTGATCGCTGTACTGCGGACTTTACGTCTTCAAAGGGCATAAAGGATGCCTCAGAGATCCCGATCAATTCAGCAACTACGATCGCTGTTTCATTTTCATAAACAGGGCTCATATCGCCAAATTCTGAGCGATATACCCATTTAGCCAAGGCCGGGAAATAACCAAGATTTCCAAAATATGGAAACTCTTTCGTAAAGCCACCCCGCAATGTATCCAGTTGCGCATCCACGTTCTCATAAGCTTTTTCAAAGCCATAGCTTTCTACATCCAAAGCAAAAGCTTCAGCTTCTGTTTGATAATAGTTATAAGTATTAACGGGATCAATGCTGCGCACCAATAAAGATATCCTTGCTTGTTCAACGCCGTTTTCGGCTTTTTTATCTATGACCATGATCAAATGATATTCATCACCGATTAAGATAGGCTTAAGAATATCACCGGCTTTTGCAGAAAACACAGCATCTTGGTACTCGGGGAGAAGCTCATCTTTTGTAAACCATCCCAGGTCACCGCTATCGCCATCGCCTTGAGTTTCAGAAAAGATTTGAGCAAGATCGTCAAATGATTCACCCTCAGACTGACGCAGAACGATATCTTCCAGATCAGACAGAACAGCAGCAGAATCACTTGCTGAAGGAACTTTCATCCAATAAATATATCGGATATCACGACGTTCTTCTTTTTTATATAGTTCTTCTTTGCTTTTTTCGTAGTTGTCCTTCAAGTCTTCATCATATACTGTAAATATAGAATCTGGCAGCAACTGCGCCGGAGCGGCAAGGTAGTTTGCGCTATACAGTACCGATTGATCAGAGAATTCTTGTAGAACTTCACTTTCATCTACAACAACAGAAGAAATAATAATATCATTCAATTTTTGATAAGGCAGGACATTATTGCGCAAATATTTTTCAATCTCTATCCATTCGTTGCCTTGGGGATTACGGAGGACATTCAGATATTTGCCGTAGTCAAAAGTACTGTCTGTTAAAAAGGCTTCCTGTGTTTTCAGGAATTCAGGCGGATTCACTTCGAGGTGGTGATAAAGTTCTTCATCAGAAACGGTAATTCCAAGACGATCAATTTCTTGATTCCAGAGCATTTGAGAAACGACAGTTTCCCATGTTTGCTGAAGAATTGATTCTGTCATACGGGCATCAAGCTCGATACCGGCATTGCGATATTGTTCCAACGAGGAATTATACGCTTCATAAAAACTTTTGATAGTGATCTTTTCACCATTAACGACACCAACAATATCTCCATCCTTCATAAAGGTATCAACGCCGCCGGCACCCCAGTTGAAAACAATTGTTATAACAAACGCAGCAATCAGGATAATCATAATGATTCCCATTTTGGCGCGCATTTTGTCCATAATTCCCATTTTGTATAATCTCCTATTAATTAACCAAATAAGCCTAGAAATATACAACTAATACAGGGCAAAAGGCAAAAGATTAAAGTATAAAGTCAAGTTATAAGAAATAAGTATAAAGTATGTTTTCTGACACCCCATTTCTTACGGGTGCAGGGTGGGGAAAACAAGCCCGTGTTATTGTAAATATCGGGTTTTCAGATAATTTGACGTGTGAACAATCTTACATAATGTTTGCAAACGCAGACAATATGCATTATATTTGTTTGTATATGGAGACATTATGAAAGCAAAATACGCAAAATTGAGATTTCAAGAAAATCAGATTCTTGAATTGTTGGGAGAAAATATTAAACTAGCACGATTAAGGCGAAGACTAACAGCAGAACAAGTATCGGAGCGAGCCAATATAAGTCGGTCATCTTTGTGGCATATCGAAAAAGGAAGTGAGCATATCAGCATTGGTGCGATTTTAAAAGTTTTATCCGTTATGGGTTTAGAAAGCAGTCTGCTACGGGTTGCTGAAAATGATTTATTGGGAAGAAAATTGCAAGATGCAAACCTTATTATCAAGAAAAGAGGAGCTAAAAGTAAAGCAAAATGAAAGAGATTATCGTTTACGCAGATTGGTTTGGATTGCCTGAAACAAAAAAAATGGGCTTGTTAAGATCTGACAACATTAGAGAAAGAGAAGTTTTCTCTTTTGAGTATGAAAAATCATGGCTAGAAAGTGGTTTTGCACAAATAATTGATCCGGATTTAAAATTATTTACAGGTCCTCAATATTTGAAAAATGATAAACCTAATTTTGGGTTGTTTTTGGATTCTTCTCCAGACAGATGGGGTAGAATGCTTATGGATAGGCGTGAGGCCATAAATTCACGTATTGAAGTGCGAAAAAGTAAAAAGCTATTGGAGTCTGATTATTTGCTGGGGGTAAATGATATAAGCAGAATGGGCGCGCTTCGGTTTAAGCTAAAAGAAAATGGTGATATTTTAGCTAATCAAACAAATCATGAAATACCGCCCGTTGCTAAAATTAGAGAACTGGAACAAGCCAGCTTGGAATTAGAAAAAGATAATAATTTTAAAAATACTTCAGCAAACAAATGGCTTGCAATTCTAATTGCTTCAGGATCATCTTTGGGGGGCGCAAGACCCAAAGCTAATGTTGTTGATATAGATGGGGCTCTATGGATTGCAAAGTTCCCCAGTAAAAATGATCAAATTGATAGTGGGGCTTGGGAATATATTGTAAACCAAATGGCCGTTGAGCTTGGTTTAAATATGGCAATTGGGAAAGCACAAACATATTCCGGCAATCAACATACATATTTGACAAAAAGATTCGATAGAATAAAAGACAAGAGAATTCATTTTGTTTCAGCAATAACATTACTGGGATATAAGGATGGATATGATAACGAGGAAGGTGGCAGTTATCTTGAAATTGTAGATTTAATAGAAAAATATGGAAGTGAGCCAACAAATGATATAAAAGAGCTATGGAGGCGGATTGTGTTTTCCGTTGCAATTTCCAATACTGACGACCATTTAAGAAATCATGGTTTTTTATTGACCCCTAGGGGGTGGAAACTTTCACCGGCATATGATATAAATCCCAATCCGGGTGGAATAGGATTAAGCCTAAGTATAAACGAAAATGATAACAGTTTGGACTATGATCTTTGTATGAGCATGATTAGCTATTTTAGAATTAAAGAAAAAGAAGCGATAGAATTTCTAAAAAAAACCAAAAATATTGTTAGCTCTTGGCGAATAAAAGGAAAATCATTAGGTGCATCAAATATAGAATTGACATTAATGGAAAAGGCTTTTAATATTTAAAAAAAATAAAAAAGAGGCGGTTTTACCGCCTCCACAAGTTACAAGTCACGCGTTTCACGTTACCCCTTAATAATTTTCAACCCAAACTTCGAAGTATTTCTGAGCGTGCATACAGACGGGACAGATCTCGGGTGCTTCGATATCTTCGACGATATGTCCACAGTTCTTACAGATCCAAAAAACCTTACCGTCTTTTTTGAAAACTTTATGTTCTTTAATGTTTTTCATGAGTTTGCGATAACGTGCTTCATGACGTGTCTCTACTTCGGCAACACCACGAAAGACATTTCCGATCTCGGGATAACCTTCTTCGTCTGCGATTTTTGCAAAGGCGGGGTAAAGCTCTTCCCATTCTTCTTGTTCGCCATTGGCTGCATATTCAAGATTCTTAATCGTATCGGCAAGACCAACCGGATAACCGGCGTTGATCTCAACAACGGATTCATTCATCCCATTTGCCAACAATTGTTTGTAAAAGAGTTTTGCATGTTCTTTTTCATTTTCGGCGGTTTCAAGAAAGATCTCGGAAATTTGCAGATAACCTTCTTTCTTTGCAGCGGAAGCATAGTATGTATAGCGCATACGTGCCTGGCTTTCACCGGCAAAAGATTTCATTAAATTTTCAGCTGTTTTTGAATTCATAAATTCCATTTTATACCCCTTATGCTTCCCACAGGCCGTGGAGATTACACCATTCACGCACTTTAACAATATCAGCTTTTTTGACCGGAAACTCAGCTTGCGGAGCATCGTCAGCATTTAGTTCAGCTTTTAGAATCATATCTTTTGTGTGTACTTCAATGAATTTGATGTGGTGATCTTCGCTCATTGGGTGGGCTTGGTTTTGGCCAACTTTGATAAGGACACCATTTTCAGTTTCTTCAACAAAAGGAACATGTTTTTCCAATGTCGAATCTTCTGACTTGGCTTCGAGTTTTTGCATCTTTTGGTTACAGCAAACCAGAGCTGATGCACCTTCGTTGAAAACTTCTATTACATTGCCACAGATCGGGCAATAATAGATCTCTCGTAATTTGGTCATAATTACCTCGCTTTTTGTTTATTATTTTACCGGCGGTGTGAAAACCCGGGTAGACAATTCTTTATCAAGCATCAACAAACCGTCGCCTTTGCCTTTGACAAGATTTAGTTTGTCAATTAGGCCTTGGAAAGTTGCCTCTTCTTCGACTTGTTCATCAACATACCAGTTTAAAAAACTTTTAGCAGCATGATCATTGACCTCTATAGCCAGATCCATAAGTTTGTTAATTAGACTGGTCACCAGCATTTCATGTTCCAGGCTTTCTTCAAATACTGCCTGGGGTGAATCGAATTCAACCGGTGGTTTTTCAATGGTATCAAATACAACCCGACCACCGCGTTCATTCAGATAATGATAGAATTTCATGGCATGAAAACGCTCTTCTTCTGCTTGCACGACCATAAAATTAGCCATTCCGGTAAGGCTCTTATCTTCAAGATATGATGCCATTGAAAGATATAAATATTCCGAATATAATTCACGATTGATCTGGTAATTTATTTGATCTTCCAGTTTTTTGTTTATCATCTTTTTCCTCCATTTGTTTTGGGTAATATACAACAATTATTCATTTATGCAAAATTTCACGCAATTAAATGTTTTATATAGTGTAAGCTAAAAAATAATTACGCGTATATCTTGTAAAATCATGATTGTAGTTGTAAAATAATTCTTTATATTACCGCCGGAGAGGTGGCAGAGTCTGGTCGAATGCGCCGCACTCGAAATGCGGTGTTCGCGTAAGTGAACCGGGGGTTCTCCCGAAGGGACCCCTGTGGGGAAATCCCTTCCTCTCCGCGCTAGATCTCGGGGGATGATGTGGAAAAATATTTTGTATATGTTCTTAAAAGTTCTAAGAATAATTTTCACTATATAGGTCATACCCATGATCTAGAAAAAAGATTAGAAATCCATAATAAAAAGAAAGTAAGATCAACTAAAGGACATGCTCCTTTTAAAATGATTTATACTGAAACATTTATCACAAGATCAGAAGCATGTAAACGCGAAATGTATTTAAAACAGATTGCAGGTAATATTTGGTTAAGGCAATATCTTACAGGAAGAGGACTGTGGTAATATTTTGATCCAGAGAAAATTGATATTACCTTGTTAACCTCCATTTATATCGTATTCCTTAAGTTAAATGGATAAAAATCATGATTGTAGTTGTAAAATAATTCTTTATATTACCCGCGGAGAGGTGGCAGAGTTTGGTCGAATGCGCCGCACTCGAAATGCGGTGTTCGCGTAAGTGAACCGGGGGTTCAAATCCCTTCCTCTCCGCTCTTATCCCGTTGAAAGACGGGATTTTTGTTTTAGACAGGATAACGGGATATTCAGGATAAGGCTTATATATTAATTATTGTTTAATTTAAGTCGCTTTTTGCTAGAAAACCAGTTGATGCGGGTTTTGCTTTTTCTATTGAAAAAGCGGAGAGGAAGAAAGCAGGGAGTAGAGAGAAAAGAGAAGGGAGTAATGCCTTTTTCCCGAACGGAAAGAGGCGAGCAAGTATGTTCTGCGTGAACAGATAAAAATCATGAAGAAATTCAGTAAGCACAGATGGGATCCGGGCAATTCACCATCACAGATAATGATTGTCGGAACCCCGGTGGGGTTCAAGAACAGTAGAAACGTAATTTGAATATATTCCACAACCCCGACGGGGTTGAATAAGATCAATTTAATTTTACAAGGGTTGATATTCTGATTCCGCGCAGGCGCTTTGGGGCAAGGTGACTATAAAAACAATTCCTTGTTTATCCATCCGCAGATTCCTAAATTTTGTGGTTATACAAGCAAATATTAACAAAATATTATTTAGTAAAGAGGGGTTGAAGAGCTAATGGATATATGTGAAATAAATAATATTCTTTTAAATGGCGAAAACACAACAGTAGAATTTAAGAAAGCCGAAATCAATGTTCCAGAAAGTTTATATGAAACTATTTCAAGTTTTTCAAACAGAGATGGTGGAATTATTATTCTTGGGGTGGATGACACCGGAAAAGTTTTGGGAATAGAGGATTTAAAAACACCAAAATTTATTAGCAATATTGTCACCGCATGTAACACCAAGAATTGTATTAATCCGTCACTTTTTATTTCACCAATAAGATTTAGTCATCCTGATGGTAAAATAATTATTATAGAAATCCTCTCGTATTCTCAAGTTGTTAAACATGCTGGGAAAATTTATTGGCGCGAAAATGATTCCGATATTGATATAACAAATGAACATGCTAAAGTCAGTGATTTATATGCACAAAAAAGCGCCAAATTTACAGAAACAACAATTTATCCGAATTTAAGCAATGAAGATCTTGATAAAAGTCTTTTTGATGAAGCGCGAAAAATAATTCGAAGCACAAGCCCCAATCACCCTTGGCTTAAGGTTGAAGATGATCAATTACTTAGAGAATCATCACTTTACCGGAAAGATTACAGTTTAGGGATTGAGGGTTTGACTTTAGCTGCTGCGCTTATTTTTGGAAAAGATACAACAATACAAAACTTATTACCGGCGTATAAAGTTGAAGCACTTGTTCAAAAGGAAAACACTGACCGATGGGATGATCGAATTACACTCCGAACAAATTTGTTAGACACGTACAAGCTTCTTATGGAATTTATAAAAAAACACCTGCCGGAAAAATTTTACATGGAAGGCACTCAAAGAAAAAATTTACGTGAAATCATTTTCCATGAAATTATTGGCAATCTTATTGTTCATAGAGAATATACAAGTGCAGCCGCTTCAAATATTATAATTGGACAAAATGTGGTTAAAATAACAAACCCGAACATTCCGCCTTTTCACGGTCCAATAGATCTTGAAAATTTTTCACCACACCCCAAAAATCCAACCATTCGAAAATTCTTCACTGCTTTGGGCTGGACAGAAGAAATCGGATCAGGTATCAGAAATACGACGAAGTATTTATATCACTATATCCCCAATGCAAAACCACTGTTTATCGAAAATGATTTATTTACGACAGAAATCCCCATGATTTATAACAATATGGCAATGATAAATAAGCAACTTTCAGAATGGCTTGAACTGTCAGATCCAAATTTAGATCATTTACAAGAAGGATTGAAACAAATTACCATGGATCCAGCTATCACCACAATCTGGCCAGACGTCCTTTTACATTTGGTACCAAGCTGGAACACAAAAGGTACCGAGCTTGTAGAATTGGATTGGCCTAGTGGTCAATCAGTTACAAAAGATGAAATAAAACTGGTACCAGGCTGGGATGAAAAAGGTACCAAGTTAATTCATAAGAAAACCAGATATTTTATTTCATTATTAGTATCCTCAACAAACCCAATACAATTAGAAACAATGATGAAATGGATAGGTTATAAAAATAAAAACACCTTTCGAAATAATTATTTAAAACCACTTCAGCAAATTGAATTTATTAAAATGACAAATCCAGATAATCCTTCCGATCCGGATCAAAAATACGTTATAACAAACAAAGGGAAATTATTTTTAGGCGGATACTATTTATAGTTATAGAAAGCAAGAGCTCGATGACTAAAGTCTGTGTCGGGTCAATGAGGTGGCTATAAACATTCCCTTGTTAATCCATCCGCAGATTCCTAAATTTTACTATTATTTAAACTTAAAGGAATCAAGTATGAAGAAAGTTATGATGTATATTTTATGCGTGGCAATAGTTTTTATATCTAGTTGTGCTATTTATAGTGCCAATGTAACATATTT
>CAYNBL010000051.1:0-16167 GCA_964395205.1 uncultured bacterium
CCTGAAGAGAAAAACACGGGTGTTGCCATTGCCGTCAGGGGAAATCCCATCACGGGCCACAACATGGAGTTTTTGGGATCTTCACCCGGTAAAACACCTTGAATGATCAGAACGGAAGCACTCCAATAACGGACAATATAGTCCTGGAATGCAACCAGTGTTTCATCTTCTGAACTTTTGGGAAGCTTCATATTTCCTATATCCGTAGTTAAAGCCCCATGATCCATATTACGGGTTGCCTGACTTAATATAAATTCCACACTGAGTTTATCTTGAGTATCAAAAAGCTTATTAGTTGCATCATAGCGAATGTAACCCTGTCCCTTATCCCCTTTTCCGGTCACTGAGAAATTGGTACGGACAATATATCCCTTGGGCGCAACAACAGGATCATCCACATCGAATTTTGTAAAATCATAATACCCGGTTTCGTAGTAAGCTGCATTTCCATCGGCATCTAAAACACCAAAATTGGCTTCTATTCCCCATTTGCCGGAAGATCTGCGTAAAAGGTCTTCAAAATCATTCAAATCGGCACAGGTTTCCAAAGCCAATCGCATGAACATCCCTTCCTGATCGGGCTCCACATCACAGCTGACACCCTCATTTATATTGTACGATGCGGTATTCATGATCGAGAAACCCTTTTCATTCATACCCATCCAAATATCTTTACTTTTAATATCTTTTGCGGTAGCTACACCCATAAAATCAAAACCTGAATCGGAGATAAAAACTAATTTATTCTCAACAGAACCCGTATCGCGATGTTTCCATAGGATGGGACGGCCATCCACCGTTGCCGAACCGCTGATAATTGCAGATGTACATGCAAATGCTATTGAAAAAAGAGCTAAAATTATGACAATTGTTTTTTTCATTCAAAGACCTTTCGTTTGATCTCTATGGCGTTGACGGGGCAAACTTCATGACAGCAATAACACCTGATGCAATTTGGATCGTGAATATGTATTTTACCGTCTTTTACTTGCAGAGCCTCCGCTTTGCATATCTGGACACATTTTTGGCAAAGAATACACTTATCATGGTCAAATATTGGTCTGCGATCAAAACGCCTGCGTATTTTTGCATATCTCACACCCATAAAAGCAAGATTGTAACGTCTGTCAATGGGTATGCGCTTAAAGTTTTTAACGCGCCAATCTTTTATAGTTCCGCCTTCAATGAAGATATCGTTGATATCACTCAATTGAACATCTTGGTTGACCGCATGAGAAAGCATGGGAATATCCATTGGATTATAACCAACGATCTGTGATGCTACAATATCCAATGCAATAAGATTGCAAGAGCCAAGCATCAATCCGATATGTTTCGGTTGTCCGTTTTGAGGTCCGGCACCCTCCATGCCGATAATGGCATCCATGATGGCAAAGGTCGGTTTAATTGCCTCCATGACATCGACGATCATTGCCGAAAAAGCATTTCTATTGGGATATTTTGCATGTAAAAGAGCTTTTGACAGTCCCGGGATCAATCCAAAGAGATTCTTTGTTGCACCGGTAAAATAGGCTAATTCATGTGTCTTTAGTTTAGGTAACGAGATGACCATATCCACTTCATCGAGTATCCTGGCGAATTTAAACCCGTTCCTATGAATTGGATCTTCGGTAAAATCCACCCATTCAATGCCCAACTCTTCGCATACCGGACCGATCCCGCAGATCTTTGCCTTAAAACCGGAAGCATGCAAGGCCGGGGAATCGCCTGCGAGGACCGTAGCGCCGCGAGATTGAAAATACAAGGCACATGCCCGAAAAACTTCCGGATGGGTTGTCACTGCCTTCTCAGGCGCTAGATCGGCTAATATATTAGGTTTAAGCAGAACTCTTTTGCCCTTTGGATCCGGGCCGCCTGCGGCTGCATATATTTCCTCAACCGCTTTAAGAATATCTCCGCTATGATATTTTTGGACTTTCCGAACAGAGACAACCGTTGATAATTCGTTTTTCTGCATTTGTTTTATTTTAGGTTCTCGGGATTCAAAGATTTTAATTCATCAAGAACGAATAAACCATCTTTGCGAATGAGCACATCATCGAACCAAACTTCTCCCCCGCCACATTCCGGAGTTTGCCGCAGAACCAGATCCCAGTGAATTGCCGAGCGGTTTCCGTTAAAAGCGTTATCGTAAGAATTTCCGGGCGTAAAATGAATGGAACCGGCGATCTTTTCATCGAAAAGGATATCTTTCATGGGACGATTGATATAAGGATTCATTCCGATGGCAAATTCACCCACATAACGGGCACCTTCATCGGTATTGAATATTTCTTCCAGTCTTTCAACATCATCGCCATCGACTTTAATGATCTTGCCGTCCTTAAATGTCAATTTAATGTTTTCAAATACCGTTCCCTGATAGAGTGTAGGCGTATTGTATTCGATCACACCATTGGTCGAATCCCTGACCGGTGCTGTAAATACCTCACCATCGGGGATATTTCGCAAACCGCAGGATTGAATTACAGGGATATCTTTCACAGAAAAGCGAAGATCAGTCTCACCGGGTCCCTTGATATGCACTTTATCGGTCTTTGCTTCAAGCGCCATTAATGTTTTCTGGGCTTCAGCCATCTTGGGATAATCCAGGGTGCAGACATCAAAATAAAATTCTTCGAATTCTTCGGTACTCATGCCGGCCTGCTGTGCCATAGACGGTGTTGGCCAACGAAGAACGACCCATTTCGTATCCGGTACCCGGATCCGTGAATGGACAGGTTGACTCCAAAGAGTTTGATAACGTTTCATATCATCGGCGGGTACGTCTGACAGTTCCGTTATATTTTTTGAACCGCGAACGCCGATATAGGCTTGCATATTTTTCATGCGGTAGGCTTCATACTTACCACTAAACGTGATCTGTTCATCCGTTCCGTTTAAAAATAATTCGCGTTGAATGGAATTATTTTTTATGCTAATAAAAGGATTTCCTTCGCGCTGACGGACTGCACGGATGAGTTGTTTTACAAAAGTTTCGGGGATATCAAAGGCTTCGATCAGAACATTTTCACCTTTTTGAACATCACAGGAATAATTAACCAATAATTCTGCAAGTTTCTTTTCTCTGGGATCAAACATCAATATTCTCCTTTATCAAAATTTCGATTTCATTTTCATTATACACTTTAATACCATGTTTTTCAAATAATTTTACCGTCTGCCCCTGTCCCGGAATCAATTTTCCGGTGAAGGAACCATCATAGATCTCATAATTTCCGCAAGAGGGTGAATTCGCTTTTAATAGGGCGATCTTACAATGGGATATTTTCGCTATCTTTAATGCTTCATTTGCGCCACGCCGAAATTCCATACTGACATCAACACCATCTTGTCGCATGACCTTTCCCTTACAAAGGATCTCGGCAGGTAAACGAGGTGTAGAAAGTCCGCCAAGTTGTTCGGGACAAGCGGGGATCAAAATAAAATGTTCATTGAGTGATCGCATATCTTTTTCGGACAAGGCATTGTCTTTTCCATCATAGCGACAAGAGACAGAAAGTAAGCAAGCTGAGATCAGTAATGTATGTTTCATATTTTTAACTGTGGTTTTTTACCAATAAATAATGTGAGCGGGGTTGCATTTCAATGTTTGTCCCCGATACCTGTCCTTTTGCTTCCAACGAGGCAGACTGAACATCAACGACCACATTCCATGTACCTTCTTCCAACTTAAAAGAAGCGGCTTGAGTTGCTGACGCATTGATCAATACTGCACAGGTACGAGAAGCCGAACGAGAGAGATATCCCAGTGCAAAATCTGATCCTAAACCCTTTAGCGTCGTGATATTTTTTCTGTCAGCTGAACGTAATTCAGGATAAGCTTTTCTAACAGAGATCAGATTGGAATAATATTCAAACAAATCTGCATTTTGTTTAACATGCTGATAATTAATATAATTTGTTTCATTATCTTTGGCATAGGAATCATGATCCCACTCGCCTACTTGTTTATCAATAACATCTTCTTCCTGACATATAATCTTTGTCCGTGCGAATTCTTGTCCCGAATGGATCATGGCAATACCCTGAGATGCCATAAGAGTAAATGCTGCGATCTTGTGCAAACGAAGTTCTTCTTCGTTTAACTTCACTGTCTTCTCGGCTTTTTTCAGAGCTATACGAATAAAATCACCCAGGGTGTATCCATCATGAGATACTAAATAATTCAAGGAGAATTGACTTGAAGCCACTAAACCACCATCTGCGCGATGGGAACCGGTTAATAGCTTAATAAAGTTATTTTTATTTAAATTCTGATCCCATTTCCCAAAGATAAATCCTTTTCTGTCTTGCGGATTTTCGCCTTTGACCCCATTACGATATACATCATTCCAAATGCCAAAGCCCAGATCGCTCATTCGTTGAGGGAAATAGCGCTTACCCCAAGGTTCAGCGACCAGAATGGCATTGGGGTTAACAGCCAGAGCCGTCCTGCGTATGGCCGAAAGCGTTTCATCATCAAGAATACCTGCAAGATCCAGGCGAAAACCATCAATATGAAATTCTTCCATCCAATAACGAACTGAATCAACGATCAATCTGCGAGATACGGGAGAATCCGATCGGATATCATTGCCACAACCGCTCGCATTTGCATGAGGATCGATATAGTGATCTTCCGCCAGAACACGCAAGGGGTTAAAATTGTATTGGGAAATATGGTTATAAACCACATCCATGATCACGGAAATTCCCGCCTTATGCAGTGCTTTGACCATTGATCTTAATTCATCGATCTCTTTTCCGCGGGGATCGGACCACTTTCCTTTTTCCCGGTTACCTTCCGATGAATAGAAATTAACGGGTGCAAAAAAATAAGCCGTCATGTAGCCCCAATGATTATATGCATAGGGATTCCATGTATTTAGGACATACTTCGTTGCTTCGGTATATGGGGGTTCATAATTTGCATAATGCTGGATCGGCAATAACTCAACCGCATTTATACCCAATTCTTTAAGATATGTGATCTTTTCCGTAAACCCGGTATAAGTGCCTGAATTTTTGACTTCAGCAGAAGAATGGGCAGTCATATCTTTTACATGACTTTCATATATAATCAAATCTCGAGGATCCGCCGGAGAGACAAATCTGTCATTTCCCCAGTCAAAATCGCTTTCATATATAAATCCCTTTGCTTGTTGACGAAAATTATTGAAAGTTGAAACGGATCGGGCATAAGGGTCAGCTACCGGAATGATTTGATTATCGATCTGAAAAACATAATAGTTACCGATAAAAGAACAAATATCGGAGTACTCCCAGAATCCCTCACTCACAGCACGCATTGGCAATGAGCTATAAGGTTTTTCGTCATTACATTGCTTAAAAAGCAGGAGTCGCACTTGTTGTGCGTAAGGGGCGTACAAGGTAAAATACGTACGACCTGAGATACGGTGACATCCAGGGGGATGTTTCATCATCTATAATTAGTCTCCGATAAGTTTACTAAGAGTTAAAATATAGCGTGTTAGATCTTCACGGACACGCTGCGCCGTTTCATTTACTTCTTCATGAGTTAAAGGCTGTGTTGCAATACCTGCCGCCCAATTCGTCGCACAGGAAAAGGGATAAACTTCCATTCCCTTTTCTCTTGCCCACATGATTTCCGGCATGGTTGACATGCCTACCAGATCACCGCCAAGTGAACGAAAATATTCTATTTCGGCCGGGGTTTCATAAGATGGACCGGTAGTCCAGACATAAACTCCTTCACCTAACTTTACATCTGATATTTCAGCAGCTTTAAGAGCCATTCGGCGTTCATTATCATTGATAACAGCTGTCCCGGCCTTTAAAACTGACGTCTGAGTTGTCATATCAATACAATCTTTGATCAAAAGAATATCGCCCGGTTCATGATCCGGATCCATAAGTCCTGCAGCATTCGTTACGATCACTTTTTTAATTCCGACAGCATAGAAGCTTCTCATGATAGAAAGTACGGTTTCAAGATCATAGCCTTCATAGAAATGAAAGCGTCCTTTTGCCGCAAGAATTTGCACATTGTTGCTTTTACCCAGAATGAAGGCACCTTCATGGCCGGGAACAGTAGACTGCGGAAATCCGGGGATATCGGCATAAGATAATGTTTTTTCAATATCAATGGAATCAAGCAGATTGTTCAAGCCGCTTCCAAGAACGATCCCAACTTTAGGTTTGGCATCGGAAAAATGATCTTTAATAAAGTCGAAATTTTTCATAGTTGTTTATTCATTTGGTCAAGATATTTTCAATTTCATTCAGGCTTATTTCCTGCTGAATGTTTTCTTGCATATTTTTCAATTTCACGGTAGCGCTTTGCAGTTCCTGTTCACCTATGACAGCTACCCAGCGGGCATTTTGTCGATTCGCATCACGCATCATGGCTTTTACGGAACGCCGCATTAATTCAAGATGGACACGAAAACCCTTATCACGTAAGGCATGCACTACGGGAGTAATTCCCTCAAGACAAGCTGTATCTATGGGTGCAACATAAAGATCCACAAAACTTTGGTCCGTATCAAACAGTTCTTCAGCTTCCATTGCAAGTACCAGTCGCTCTACCCCTGCAGCAAAACCGACGGCCGGTGTTTCCGGTCCATCAAGATCGCTGATCAATTTATCGTAACGACCGCCACCACAAAGTGCATCCTGAGCACCCAGTGCAGTTCCCTTGATCTCAAAAGTAGTACGCGTATAATAATCCAAACCGCGAACAAGGGCAGGATTGACAGTATAATCTATTCCGGCTGCATCCAACAATTTTTTAACTTGTTCAAAATGTTCTTTATCTTCATTTGATAAGTGATCCAATATTGAAGGCGCGTGTTCATTCATAATACTCTGGCATCCGGGATTCTTGCAATCGAAAAGGCGCAGAATATTACCTTCAAAGCGGGTTTGGCAAGTTTCGCAAAGTTCACTCTTGTGTGCTGCTAAAGATTCACGAAGTACATCCATATAGATTTTTCGTGCTTCAATACTCCCGATTGAGTTGATATGAAGTTCCCAATTCTTTAATCCAAGCTTACGATAGACCGAACAGGCAATATCAATTGCTTCGGCATCGGCTTCGGGATGCGGTGAACCGATCAGTTCTATTCCATACTGATAAAACTGACGTTGACGACCGGCTTGGGGACGTTCTTGCCTAAACAAGGGACCAAAATACCACAATTTATGCAGAGATGATTCTTGTTGATAATTATGTTGAATATAGGAACGCGCAACTGAAGCGGTCAATTCCGGTCTCAAGGTTAGGCTATCGCCACCTTTATCTACAAAGGTATACATCTCTTTACTCACGATATCGGAGAACTCTCCTACTCCCCGAGAAAACAGATATGTACTTTCGAATACGGGAGTACGAACTTCTTTGCAGGCGTAAGAAGAGAATATTTCTCTCAATACCGATTCAATCTTTTGCCATTTATGAATATTCCATGGCAGAATATCGTGTGTCCCCTTAATGCTTCTCAGTTTTTGCATAGATCCTTCCTATACCATGCCGGCAATAGCATCCTGTGCCGCCTGCAGGTCATTTTCTTTTACATAGAGAATTGTATATGCGCCAGAAGCGGCATTGCCTTCCACGATGAGAGCAGATTGCATAATATCGCTCTCGGCACGGAAATATATTTCTTTTTCGTTCAATACGTTTTTGACCATTTCAGCCAACATATCATTTTGAAATTCTACGAGTTTTACTTCTTTTTTGTTCATAATTCCTCCATTTTCCATAAAATAAGCAAAAACCTTCTAAATAATCACATAAAATATAAAATATTTTTTGTGAACTGGGAAAAATTGTAATATTTTCATGAATAAAACTAAATGAGGTCTTTTATGAAAAGAATATTTTTTCCTTTAATGATTTTTGTTTTTATTGCCGTCGCCTTTTCCGGATGTGCCAGCACAAAATCTCCTGTGCCTTCAAGTAAACCTATTATCATTAACAGCAACGATATGAATATCAAACTTCTTGATAGAAAAATCGAGAACATGAAAGATACCATGACTCTGGCATTTGCCTCCATGGATGAATACTATATTGCACGCACAACAAAATTGCACGCACAACTCGATCGTATCGAAGCTGATAACATGATGATGAAAATGCAAACCGATACCTTGATCGGCGTTATTGCACGTATGAATAATTATCTACAGGAACTTAATACCATGCCGATATTCTTCGGGTCTAAAAAGGTCATTGCCGATCAAACGGTTAAAACCCCCGAAGAACTTGTTACAGTATTGCCTGAAGATGAAATAGCGAAAATGATCGTAAAGCCTGAGATCATCGTCCCCGAGATCAAAGTCAAAGAAGTTGTAAAAACAGATGGATTTATGGAAGACTATAAAGATGGACTGAATAAATTCTATTATCAACGCTATGATAATGCAGTTGAAATTTTTGAAAAACTGCTTACAGAAGATCCTCAACATAAGTTGACAGGAAATATTCAATACTGGATCGGTGAAAGTTACTACGCTTTGCGTCAATATAAAAAAGCGTTCAATGCTTTTAATATGGTATTCAATACAGATGCATTTGACAAATATGATGACACTCAGCTAAAACTGGGATTCTGTTATTTCAAAATGGGCAAGATGCGGTCAGCTATCGGAGAATTCCAGAACCTTCTCACCTACTACCCGAACTCAGAACATGTGACCATTGCAATACGTCAGATCGGGATTATCGAACAGTACACTAAGTAAGATTAAGATTAAGGCCAAGACCAAGTCTAAGGTTAAGGACCAAGGTCAAGGTCGAGACTAAAAATAGAAAAAAAGCCCTGTCTTCGGATGGGGCTTTTTAATTCAATGGATAATTGACCCCCTTCGCTGAAGCTTCGAAGGGCAGGCAAAGGACAATTGACAATTACATATAACATGATCGGCCTGTCCTGCGCCTGCCAACCGTAGCCTATATACTTCGGGTCGAAGGTTGGTAGCTCGTAGAGCGTAGAAGGAGGATCGGCAATTTAAAGAAGACCAGCCAGCACCTTTCCTTTGGAAAGTCGAGCTGGCAGGTCTTATACGATAGTGTATTTTTATCGCATATAATTTCTTATGTCATTTCGACCGAATCCGCCAGCCGGCGGAGTAGCGGAGAAATCTCAAATTACTGGTTTCATTAAAAGATGTACATGTTCATGACAACAAAGAGATCCTGAAATGAGTTCAGGATGACGGTTTTTCATTTCTTTTTCGATTCTAATAAGAAGGACTCGACCTCAACTATTAGACTTTTCGTCTATTCGACTTTTAACGCACATATAAAAAGGGACGGTCTAGACCGTCCCCTACTTTGTACTTTATATTTTATTCTTTTATCTTATCTTCTTAAAAATCCATACCTACGGTGAACAAATTGATATAACCAAGATCTCCATATGATACAAAGGCATAATCAAATTGAATCCCATACGATGAATTAAGCATGTATTTCATACCAATGCCCGCCGTTAAACCGCCATTGCGTTCATCCATAAACAGTGTGCGAAATCCCGTGCGAAGATATAACATTTTCCATAATGCTAATTCTGTTCCAATGTTGACATACTCGGAATTATCACTTGGATGCAAAGCGTCAACCGCCCACGTCCATTTAATATATCCCTTATCAATGAGCTCTCCGGATAGTCCGACACGGAAAGTCAGAGGAATTGCCCATGAATCCAATTCATAATTTGCCGGGATCTGATCATTGTTTCCATACATGTCTTCTGCCGGATCATTATAGAATCGAACATCACGGCCTGCCAGCTGCATAGTGCCGCCAAAGTTCGTGATTGACATTCCCAGACGAATATCTTTGAAAGGTGTAGTAAACAAGGCACCCACATCAAAGGCAACCGTAGATGCTTTCATGTGCCAAATGGTTTCTTGAATATATTTTACCTGACCCCCGATCGAAAAACGGTCTGTGAGATTATTTGCATAGGCAACAGACATATTCAAATTCTGCGCGGAAAAATATTCGCCTGTCCCTTCAGGTCTCAATTCAGTTCTGACAGGCATTTCACCGTAATCCAGCATCGTAAGCTGTGCACCGATCGTTCCCATTTTTCCCAAATTTATTGCTGCCGCTGCACTAAAGAATTGGGTTTCAACAAGCCAATTAGATTGTGAAAAAGTCGCAGTTTGAGTTCCGTACCTTGATAATCCTGCCGGATTCCATTGTAGAGCCGAAAGCCCTTCGGGATTTGCAACCGTAGCTTCACCCATTGCCATTGTTCTAGCCTGGGTGCCTATCTTTAAGAATTGAGCTGCTGATGTCCCAGTCTTTGTCGTAGCCATTAATTGTGTTGCAGCAAGGATCAATGTCACTATAAATATTAAGTATTTTCTCATTTTATCACCGCAAATTTACCGGTTTTAGTACCAAGTCCCGATGCTTTTGCATCAACTTGCCACAAGTAAACTCCATAAGCAATATCTGAATTGTCTTTATTCAGCAGACTATATGCTTCTGAACCATCAAACATTACCTGATTGATATTACCACCCGAATTATGCTCTAAGGTCTTGACATGTTCGCCACTGATGGTATAGATCTTTATCGTACATATGGGAGGAAGATTTGTAAAGTATATCCTACGCTCCCCTCGTCCTGATACATAGCCACTGGAAGGCTCCCAGATAGCTTGTGCGCAATAAGGATTCGGTACAACGGTTATTGCATCCAGAGGATCTGTAATACTGCTTGGATCATAGGTGGCTTCTGCAGTGGCAAAGCTGATCGTATCTTGTATAGAGAAAGGGCGAGATAAAGTAAGCTTATATACATCACCATCCTGAGGCATGATCGTGTCACCGCTTGTAGGGTAATTGAACCACAAGCGCCAGACCATATAATCCGGTGAGGCTATTGCTTCACTTAAAATGAAAATATCAGAATCCATCGTGTAGTTTCCACTATAATCAGGTGAAATATAGATGGGCGCCTCAGTTGTATCTGCACTCATATCATAGATCTTAAAAGGTGCATGCTGATTAAAAGCCGTATTTTCACTGAGATAACTTTCATTCCACACCAATTGATAATTATGATCATAAATTGTATCTGATTCTTTTGTAATACTCGGTGTAATGGTGGTATTACTGTTTATCCATCCACTTTTCCGGACATCCCGTTCGAGAATATCGTCTTTAACATATATTTTCATACCGTCAAATACCTGCATTGCATCTTCATTGTTCAGATATCCGCTTTGATAGATGGGTTTATAATTGAAAGTAAGATATACTGTATCATTCAATAAAGAATTATCAAATTGAATGCGCCCGATACCATGATCTACAAAATAGAGCGATGTAGATATCTCATTTCCAAGCTCATTATATAACTTAACGTTGGATACTTTTGATTTATTCATCTGTATCCATAAGGTTGAGATCACTTCCAATGTATCGTAGTAAAGTGTTGTTAAGTCTGTCACTGACATTTCAATACTTCCCGCTGAGCCGGAATTTTCAAATGTAAGTTCATATTCCATTCCGCTCTTAACTGAAACCATATCAACAAATTCTATATCAACATTACCTGTACCCACATTACATTTTGAGCGATCAATGAACCCATTAAAAAATGTCGGTGCTTTAATACCCGGAGACGCTTTCTGCGGAGTCGCAACTGCCGTATTTTTATCAAGTGTGATCGCTTTCGTATAAGGGTCTTGATCAACGATCTTTGTACATTCAGTTGGTGTTAAATTGTGAATTCCACTTGTATCACCGATATCGTATGAGCAAACGGCATAATAATAGGTTACACCATTAACAAGTCCCGTATCAACATATTCGTGAACCAGACCGTTATCGGTACCCAGATCATAATGAACTCCGCCATTACCAACTACTGCCGGACCGGTTATTCCATCATCTTTATCAAATTTTGCAATAGGTCTGTGCAGTGTAGGCACACCATAAGCATTTGTGATGGTCAAACATTCATTAAACCCGGGATCGGTTGCTCGATAGATCGCATATCCTTCAAAATCATATCCGAATAAGGGATCATACGATAATTCCGCATTATCATCCCAATACAGAGAGACTCTTCCGTCACCCGGTACAACCGTGAGTTCAGGTTTATAGGGTGCAACCGCAAATTGGTAACCATTATCATAGATCGTTTGGACCGTTTTGGCAGTTTCATATAGATCTCGTTTATCCACACCCATTAACAATGCAATTGAAAAACGCTGCGAGTCCCCTGCTTTCAAAGGAAAATATCCTGTACCGTAAAGAAAGATATTATCTGAACGTTGGGTAATTTCCGTATTATCATCTGTCAGAGGAACTTCCGGTTTCATTTTATTCCACATTGCTTTATCGTAACGAACACCGCTTGCACCATACTCAAAAGCATCAAAACTTGTCAAACCGATCTGATCGGCTTCATCAAGGTCGGTAGCATCAAAATTCGGTTCTCCCGGTTTTGTGGGATCATCAGGATCGCCTGCCGTCGGTATCCCGTCACCTTCACCAAAATCAGGACAGGGGTATCCCGGATCCAGGGGACCCAAGCCATCTTGACCCACATCATCCCGATCGGCATCCCAGTCTCCGTCATTGTCAATACCATCTTGCATGGATTCATCGATAAGACCATCACCATCATTATCAATACCATCATATGGGTTACCGGGACTTTCCAAAAATGTATATCCCAGCCATCCGGTTTTTCCGCCCCAATCACCTTTATTATCACCGTCATATCCATATACCATATTTAATGTATTATCAAAATATGCCATATCATCTGAGAAATCGTTACTCCCACCTATATGGGGATCACCAAACATACCAAAAACGACTTTTTCGTAATCATTTTTACTGTCATTTGTCACATTATAAACAAAGAAAACAACATCGCTTGCTTCGGGGTTAGACCATTGATAAGCACGGCAAGTAACTCTTAATCCATTACCACCGTATGTTAGTTTTACTGAGTCACCTGCAGATATATCTTCCGGTCTGTAGGGTTTAAATGCCGGATAAAATTCCAAATTATAGCGGTCATCCATTTCAAAGTAGATCGACTGATCAGCCGATGAAACACCGGCTTTATATGTGCCGGGCCAGTTATTTCCCCAAGCGGGATTCCAGGTTTCAGGTTTATGAGAAAGAGGAATACTTTCGCTTTCAGGATTTCCATAATCTGCCAATGGCTCCCATCCCCAACGTTTATTGGTAGGACTGACCTCGTTCATCAGGACACCACCCCCGGAAAGAAGTCCGTCGGTAACGATATAGTAAGTTGTATCATAACCTACTGCACTTCTATCAAGTGTTTTTTGTCCTTCAGTGCCCGTATAGGCTTCATGAATATAATATCCATTAGTATCAACGGGTACTTCAACACCAACAAGAGGACCAAATTCAAAGGCATAACCATGAGCTGAATAGATCGGCCATTCCATTGAAGGTTCACGTGAAGGGTGACCAATTGACCCATAATCGAATACTAATGAACGGATCTGGTTTCCGGAAACGATCGCTTCGCGCGGAACAGGGCGTTCGCTATCGGTGATCGTAGGTTTTTGCAATTCTTGCTGTTTTTTAAAATATATCTCCTTTTCAAGGCCGGATGTTACTTTTACGCTTGAATCCAACCCATAAAGGCTGAAAGCAGTGAGCAACATTAAGGAGATAATGTATATATGATTTCTTTTCATATTAATTTCCTTGGTTTTCATCTTTAACCGTTAATATCCCAACTGATACTCAAGAGTATTTGTCTCGGATTTGAATAGTTTGTCGGACTATAGAGATATTCTTCAAGAGAATGTATACCCGTAGTGTTGGGGTATTTCTCTGCCGGATCACCTACATAGGTCGGTGTTAAGGTATATCCTGAACGACCTGTATCCGTGAACACATAACGTTCATTGGATGTATCAAAGAGATTGTAAACTTTTAAAGTTACACTAAATCTTTGAGACCCCAAGTTAAAGTATTTATATGCTTTGAAGTCGACCGTAAATTCCGAAAGTTTTCTATCCGAATTCTCTTCAGCATCTCTTTGTCCCTGTACAGTAGGTGTATAAGGTTTACCCGTTGAGAAGCGACCAAGAATACCAATACCAAGATCTTCCATAGGTGTAATGGTTAAGTTACCATTGATAGTATGGCGTACATCCCAATCCAGAGGAACAACTTTAGTTTCACTTTCTACATTATTTAAAGCATCATAATATTTTGCATCGGGTGATGAAGCAACTCCTTCGGCGATCTGATAGGTATAATCGGCATTAAAGGTCAAGTACTGACCGCCACGCTGTGTAAACGCAAACGTAATACCTCGAACATTACCGTAATCTTCAGTGATATAACGGGTGTATTTATAAGTATTATCCACAAAATTATATTCTGTCGACAGCCAATTAATAATATCACGATAGAAAATTGTCAGATCGATTGCCGTTGAAGATGACAATTGTTGCTGAAGTCCCAATTCATACATGACTGTTTTTTGAGGTTCGATGTCCGGATTTCCAAATCTCGATACACTGGCTCCCTGCTTAAGAAGAGGATTGGTATAGAGATAATAGAATGACGGCATCTGGAAAAAATGTCCATATGAGAAGTGAATAAAACCCTGATCTGTGATCGGGAAACTCACGCCAAGTCGAGGACTTAACTGATGTTTTGGTGTGACATCTGATGTATCTCTTGTCAAAGGATCAATATTGACCGTATTGGCATTAAAATAATCATAACGCAAACCCGCTTGAATAATAATATCCTTTACTTCAATTTTATCTTGAATGTAGGCAGAGAAATCGTATGGATTATGAGTGTAATAATCATGGTTTGAAACACCCGCATTTTGAATGAAGGGCGGAATAGTCTCATCCTGTTCACTCATTTGTAAAACAGAGCTGTTCCGATGTCGTTCGTAAGTATTAAATTCAAAACCGGTCCTGATCTGATTCTCACGATTTACTTGTGAAACATAATCAAATTTTACGGTATGGGATTTATCTTCTGAGATATAATAGCCCATACGTTGACCGCCATAAGTAAAATGGTAAGCCGGTACATCGGTTCTGTTTCTATCAAGAACATAATATGGTACGTCAACAGTTGAATCACCAATAAGTGTATACCAGATATCATTTGGAATAAAAGCACCGTATTCATTGATAAAATCCCAATCGATGGAAAGGTCGCTATCAAGAACACCGTTTTGATTCAGGTCCTCGGAAACATTCAAACCGGGAATAATATCAATAACTCCATTACCATTCAGATCTTCATCTAAGTTATATGGAAAATCGATCTTATTTACATATTGTTCTGAATGACCTGTTTTATAAGAATATTTTAAAGTAAAATAAGATTTTTCAGTAATTGTTTGAGTAATATGAAGTGCGTGCATCATATCATTTGAAGTATATTGGTAACGACCATCCGGAGCATACATCCAAGTATGTTCATAGTTTTGCCATCCGCTAAAATCACCAATAAACTGATACATCAATTTTGTTTTAGGCAGGGGTTTAAAGGCAAATTTTGCCATGATCTTCTTTGAATTACTTGTGTTCATCGGAACATATGTGCTATCGCCGGTCATTGATATTATTGCATTGTTATTGCTTATAATACCCATATCATAGGTTGTATGCTCTCTGATACCATATAACCAACCTAAGTTATTTCTAAACGTACCGGTAACAAAAAATGAACCTTCAGGCAAGAAAGAAATAGGTCCGCTAAGATCAAGATCATAGCGTTGAAAATTCAAAGGATTAAAATCACTGCCTTTGATATATCTGTCATTCCATGTCAGCATATCGCCAAACTGAGTAGTCAGACGTGCTTTGAATTTTTTTGCACCTTCTTTTGTGGCAATATTAACAATACCACTCATGGCTTTACCGTATTCCGCATTGAAGGTACCGGAAATAAGTGTTAATTCTGAAATAACATTGGTTGATAAAGATAAACCGAGATCACTTGAAACCGGAAGACCATCGACCATATATGTTACTTCACTTGAGCGTCCACCTCTAACATGCAATTTACCATCTGAACCCTGTGTAACTCCGGCCTGTGTAGCCAGAAGTCCTGAAAATGATTCTACCGGCATTGATTCAAGTTCATCTGATGAAATACTTGATTCTGAAGAAGTCAAACCCT
>CAYNBL010000052.1:0-15767 GCA_964395205.1 uncultured bacterium
AAGCAATTGACCGATTCCCCGCTTGTATTATTGGATAATGTTGAAGCGGTTCTCAAAGCACTTGCCCCAAAATATAAACTGATCTTAGCTACAAAAGGTGATCTTCTGGATCAGGAGAGAAAACTAAAAAAATCCAAACTTGAAAAATACTTCCATCACATTGAAATCATGAGCGACAAGCAAGAAAATGATTATAGAAAATTATTTCAACATCTTGAAATAAAAGCTTGTGAATTTCTTATGATCGGCAATTCCATGCGCTCGGATATTGTCCCGGTTATTGAACTTGGAGGCTATGCTATTCATGTCCCCTACCATACCACCTGGGCACATGAAAAAATGGAAGATATTGATCTACCTGAAGATCGTTTCTTGGAAATTGATTCTTTATTGAACATTCCAAAAGAATGCCCCTGGATTTAAACAATTGACAATTGACAATTGACAAAGGACAATGATCTAAAGCGTGAAACGCAAATCATGAAATGAAGCGAAAGAAACGCTCGCGGATAGTCATCCTGAAAATCCTGAATGGCGAAGCCAAAGGAGTAGCATGATTTCAGGATTGTTCAGCCCGCCAGCTGGCGGGGTCCTGTAGACCGTGCCGTCCGGAGCTTTAGCGTAGGATGGGAGACCTCCGCGTGCATTGCTATAAACGAAAGATTGACATGAAATTAACATATATTCTTTTCATTTATAATTTTGATAATTGGATTGACATAGAGATGCTGAATAATACTGCCACCGGCAGTATTTTCAGGATGACGAAATATTAAAACAATTGACAGTTGACAATTGACCCCGCTTCGCCAAGGCACAGCCTTCGTAGCCGAGCTACTTCGGCGTAGTAGGCCTACGCAGGGCAGGCAAAGGACAATTGACAATTGATTAGATAAAAAAGTATTGCTACATAATAAAAAGGGTTGGACATGTCCAACCCCTACTTTTTACTTTAAACTTTAATCTTTATTCTTTTTATATGATCGTTCCGTCAGGAATGCTCACATCCTTTTTTACAACAACAATACCGTCACGAATAAAGTAAGTTTCTTCTTCGGCATCAATTATATTATCTTTGTTAATGATCTGAACATTATCACCTATACGAACATTCTTGTCCACAATAGCGCCTTTGATCACACAATTCTTTCCGATACCGAGCGGAATCATGTTCTTATGGTCTGTCTCGAAAAAATCATTTCCCATGATGTAGGAATCGTATACTTCAGTCCCTTTACGAATGACAGATCTAATTCCAAGCACTGAATTTTCTATGATCTTGGCATTTACCAAACCTCCTTCATTGATCAGAGAATGATTGACCTTTGCATCGGAAATACGAGAACCCGGCAACATTCGAGCATGAGTATAGATTGGGAAATTCACATCCACAAATCGGAAATCCGGTTTCATTTCAGTGAAATTAATATTTGCTTCATAAAAAGAACGTATAGTACCGATATCTTCCCAATAGCCATCAAAGAAAAATGCCTGAACATTATAATCTTTTATTGAACCGGGTATAATATCTCCACCAAAATCATCTTTGGGAATATCTGTGAGTGTTTGTCGTAAAGTATCCCGATTGAACACATAAATACCCATGGATGCCCAATAGGGTTTTTCAGGATCACCTGTAGGACTTTTCATATCTTCCAACACTTTCTCATCGGTTGGTTTCTCAGCAAATTTAACGATCCGCCCTTCTTCATCAACTTTTAAAATACCAAATTCTTTAGCTTCTTCTCTGCTGGCAGGTTTAACTGAGATCGTAATATCTGCATTCGTCTTGCGATGATGCGAAACAAAGTCAGCATAATTCATTCGATATAGGTGATCTCCCGCCAAAATGAGATATTGATCAAAAGAATAAGTTTCAAAGTGATTCATGTTATGACGGACGGCATCCGCTGTTCCCTGATACCAGTCCATATTTTCTATGGTTTGAGATGCAGCCAATACTTCGAGAAAACCATCGGTAAAATTATCGAATTTGTAAGTTTGATTGATGTGCCGATGTAAGGATTCGGAATTAAATTGCGTAAGAATATATATCTTGCGAATATTCGAATTTAGACAATTGGAGATAGGAATATCTATTAAACGATATTTCCCGCCAATGGGAACTGCAGGTTTTGAACGAACGCTCGTAAGGGGCGCAAGTCGTGTACCACGTCCCCCACCTAGAATGACACTTAATACCTTGCGCATAAAGCACCTCGTATAAGATATTTAATTTCTTATTTTAGCGTATCCGGTTCCATTGACAGCGAATCGGCTTTAATCTCAAGTGAATCGGTTTCAATGATTATTTCGCTCAATGTATTTATTCGGTAATTTGAAAAAGATAGATCAATATATCCGAAAGAAGATGTCATAGGAATATTACCGCGCGGATTGGGAACAACTTTTTTCTGTGTCTCTTTACTCTCGATCATAACTCGAATCTCCGTCGGCATATACAATCCGGGCTGTATCTCTTCCTGGGTAAAATTAATATCTGCAACCATATCGGGTTTATCGATCATTTTCATTTGTGAAAGGATCCAATCAACCGTATCGATCATCGCAAGAAATATTACTTCCTTGCCTTCCATGGGTTTTAACACTTCAACGAAAACCACATTATCTTTATTTTCTTTTAGTTCAATTGTTCTGATTGAAATTGCGTCTTTTACTAAACGTTCCAAATCCATAAGAAAGATTTCGGGCGGGATCATTAAAGGAGTATTATCTTCAGTGAAAAGGGAATCGGGACTAATAAAATGTACAACAGTCTCTTGATCGGGAAGGGTTGCTTCGGGCATCCGCGAGCGAATTCTCAGATCAACGATCATATCATTAACCTGCTTGAAATTCAAATTTGCCCGACGAATATAGTAATTTGGATCAACCGCAACTAATAGCATGATCAAGCTTAAACTTAATATTGTGATCTTCTTTAGCATGAACAATTCTCCTTCTCCATATCAATGGGATGGATGGTCCAGTCTTTTTCGGGGATCCACTCTTCAACTGTGCCATCCGGTTTTTCCAAAATTACACGTTTGATATTCGCATTGGCGATCTGAGCTTTGCATTGATGACAAACAAATTCATGACCGTAAATATAAATCGTTCCGTTATTTGTCGCATGACCGTTTCTTGCAGCAAGTGCAATTGCATTGGATTCGGCGTGTGAACCAACAGCACGACAGCGTTCTAACTGAGTACCTGAAAGTATATTGTACTTATCACGATAACAGAAACCAATTTCCAAACAGTTTTCCTGATACTGGGGAGAGCCATTGTAGCCGGTTGAAACAATATCTTTATTGTTTACGATCACCGCACCCACATGTCTGCGTAGACAAGAAGAGCGCGTAGCAACCACTTTCGCTATGTTAAGAAAATAAGTATCCCAGTCAGGTCGTTCCATATATATCCCACGTTAAAATTCTATCACATCAAGATCATGTGAAATATGCGTATTTTTATATGTTTTTTCAACTGCTTTCTGATATAAGTTTAGGTCCTTGTATCGCTCTGAAAAATGCGTCAACGCGAGTTTTTTCACATTATTGTCTCTGGCATACTCAGCGGCTTTCTCTGCTGTCATATGCATAAACTCTTTAGCAAGTGCAGTTTCACTTTCAAGATAGGTAGCTTCCATTAGTACCAGATCAGCATTGCGAATCAGTTTGGAAATACTTTCACATATGCCTGTATCCAATACGTAAGCAAAGATCTTTTCATTAGAGTGATAACTCAATTCCTCACGAGTTATAATTCTACCCTTATGTTCGATCTTCCCTTTTCTTTCAAGTTCACCCAAAATCGGACCTTCTAAGCCCACCTTTTCTAAAAGCTCTTTTCTGAATCGTAAACGGGATTTATCTATCAAACGATATCCAAGTGTGGGAGTACTATGCAGAAGATCATAAGCTTCTATGCGATAATTCTCCGTTTCTTCTACGATACCCGCTTTCAGGGGATGAAGATGAAAATTGATGCGGCGCGTATATTTTGAAGCAATGCTTAAAGCATCAAAATAAGGGCTGCCTTCTTCAGGAAAATAAATATCAACTTCATGCTCTACTTCCATCAAAGAAAGTCTCTGCATGATGCCCGGAAGTCCCAGACAATGATCTCCGTGAAAATGAGAAATAAATATCTTATGTATTCTACCCGGAGAAATACCGGCAAAAGTAAATTGTCGTTGTGCCCCTTCTCCGGGATCAAAAAGCACACCACCGTAAGGCCAATCTAAAAAATATGCGTTTTGATTCCGTGTTCGGGTTGGCAATTGTCCGGCAGTACCTAGTATGTGCAATTTCATAGGATGGTTTAAGAGTTTAAGGGTTTAGGATGTAAGGTGTAGAGGTGTAAGGTGTAGAGGTGTAGAAGATAGTGTTTTTGAGAGTATCACCCTCACTACTCCTTACTTTTTACTCTATTAAACTTAGAGCAATCGAGTTAAGTTTTTCCGAAGCGCGATCAGAACGGGAAAGAAGGATAAGAGGAACTTTTGCCCCCATAATGATTCCTCCCACGGGTGCATGCTGAAGCTCAATAATGGATTTCAGCATAAAATTACAGGTTGTAATATCGGGGAAAAGAATAATATCAACATTTCCGGATATTTTTGAATCAATTTTCTTCTTTTTGGCAGCTTCAGCATTTAAAATAACATCCAGAGCAATTGGGCCCTCAGCGAGATAGCCCTTTGCAGTATATTCCTCGGCCAGAGTACGTGCTTCCAGCGTTTCGGGTAATTTAGGATTGAGTTTTTCAATTAAAGCTGCGAATGCGATCTTGGGTTTCTTTTGTAATATCTTCTCTGCCAATTCAATGGCATTATCGGTGATTTCCCGCTTTCTTTCCATTCCCAATTCAATATTAAGTGCACCGTCCGTAAGAAAAAGTAACTTATGATAACCCGGACTGTCACAAACAGCGATATGAGACAGAAAGTTACCTTTACGCAGGCCTTTATCGCGATTCAAGACCGGACTTAAAAAGGAAGCCGTCGAAATGTCCCCTTTCATCAGGGCATCTCCCTTGCCGTCACGAATATCCGCAATGGCAGCCCAAATAGCATCATCAGCTGTTTCAGATTCAATATATACAGCAGTCTTCAATCCTGCTCTTTTAGCAAATATCTCCATTGACTCTTTTCTACCGTACAATCTCGGAATAATGAATCCTTTTTTTTCAGCTTCAGCCAAAGCCTCAAAGTTTGAGTCGGAATTTGGGAAAACGACATTGACCGTTTTGGGATCTTTTACATTAATTCGTTTGTAGATGTCTTCGTAATGCATGTTTACCTCTTATTTATCGTAATCATAGATATTCATTTGTTCATCCAAAATACGGAATCCACCATCAGCCATAGCACCCAGTTCATTTTCTCCGGGATAGATGATAATAGAGAACTGTTTTCCAAGATGGGTCAATAATTCTTCTTTCATGTAATCGCAATATGCCAAGCCTCCCGTCACGATTAGCGCGCACACATCGAAATTTAGAACTGCCGCCATAGCTCCAATCTCTTTTCTAACTTGATAGATCATCGCATCAAAGATCAATTTTGCATATTTATCGCCTTTTTTAATACGCGCTTCCACTTCCTGGGCATCATTCGTCCCCAAATATCCTTTTAATCCGCTTTCACGGGTCAGAAGACGCCTAAGGGCTTTCTCATCCATATTTTTCTTATATACAAGATCCATTAATCCTTTTAGTGGAATGGCTCCGGCACGTTCAGGTGAAAACGGACCCATACCCAGTAACGCATTGTTTACATCGATATTTCGTCCGTTTTCCATAGCACAAACAGAAATTCCGCCGCCCATATGTACGACGATAAAATTTTGCTTCTTAATATTCCAATTATTTCTATCGCAAACCCTGCGTGTTGTCGCTTTAATATTCAATGCATGTGAAACACTGTGTCGCGAAATGCCCGGGACGCCCGAAATACGTGCCAGATCATTCATTTCATCAACCACCACGGGGTCGATAATATAAGCGGGCACATTGAACATTTCTCCAAAATATGCGGCGAGCGGACCGCCAAGATTTGAGGCATGATTGCCATATTTTGCGGTCTTGAAATCGTTTATCATGCTATCACAAACACGATAAGCACCACTTTTCAGGGGTTTGAGAATACCTCCGCGTCCAATAACAATATCAATCTTCTCGATACCGTGTTTTTTTAGTTCTTCTATGATCTGATCTCTGCGAAATGGAAATTCCTGATAAACATTATCTTTTGAAACCTGACTTTCTTCTATGCTGACTTTTAATTCGAATTCGACCTTTTTCCGGGTAAACACAGCCATCTTGGTGCTTGTTGACCCTGGGTTGATCGCAAGAACGCGTTCCGACATTTAGACTCCTCAATGTGTTTAGTAAACCCTTACCTTGAAGATACAAATTTTTTATTTGATTATCAAAATTTTTTCTTATATTGCCTAGCAATTTGAACTTATGGGGAATTAGCTCAGCTGGGAGAGCGCTTGAATGGCATTCAAGAGGTCAGCGGTTCGATCCCGCTATTCTCCACAACACAAAACCCGCCGATGGCGGGTTTTTCAATTGATAATGGAAAATTGACAAAGGACAATTGAATTACTAATTGTCAATTGACATATTATTTTTGTTTCATTTTCATCTTAATGTACGGGAGGCTTTGAAGCCTCCCTCTTCATCCCTCGGGCAACTCGAGAGTCGCCCCTACGATACCGATATTTTTTTTTGACTCTTATTTTTTTCTTTAGATTGATCATTGCACCGACGCGATGCGTCGCGTCGCTACGCCATATTTATTTAATTTTCGAATGTACGGGAGGCTCTAGAGCCTCCCCCTTTTATCCCTCGGGCGGGTCCAGCCCCGCCCCTACACTCGCAGAGATATCGCTTCGCGATGCTGCCTTGGCAGACTGAACACCTTCTCACCTTCTCCTTTTCTTCCCTTCGGGGCCACTTTCCCTTTTGATTTCTCTCTTATGACTATTATTTTTACAGATAAAACAATAATTAAACTCGCTAATAAATCTATTCCAAAGCATAATTCAAAAATCAGATGGGACTACATATGAAAAAACCGGGGAACGTTATTGTTGTCGGTGGTGGAATGGCCGGATTAACCGCTACCACTTATCTTGCCAAAGCCGGTATACCTGTTACTCTATTTGAAAAGGGTCCCCGCACAGGTGGATTGGTCAATTCTTTTGAACGAAATGGATTTATTTATGATGGGGGTATTCGCTCACTTGAAGATTCAGGCATTTTATTCACCATGTTAAAAGATCTTGAAATTGATATGGATTGGGTGGATAGCAAGGTTTCAATCGGATTGGGACAAGATGTTATCAAATTAAAAGATGAAAGCAGTCTTGATGATTATGAAGCTTTTTTAAAACGAAATTTTCCAAAGACTCATGATGAAATAGATCAAATCATGCTCGTGATTAAAAAGATCATGGACTATATGGATGTACTCTATGGTATTGAAAATCCAATTTTCATGGATATGACTGCCGATCCAAAATATATGCGCAAGGTATTTCTCCCCTGGTTCATAAAATATCTTCGGACAGTAAATAAAATTTTAAAAATGAACCAACCTGTTGAACTTTATTTAGAGAATTTTTCAAAAGACCAGCAATTAAACGATAATATCACTCAACATTTCTTTAAACATACACCTGCATTTTTTGCTTTATCCTATTTTTCCCTGTATCTGGATTATCATTATCCCATTGGCGGTACAGGCATGCTACCCAAAAAAGTAGATGAGTTAGCAAGAAAATTAGGTGCGGATATAAAACTAAATACGGGAATTGATGTACTGGATATTGAAAACAAGTTAGTTATTGACTGTCATGGAGAAAAGCATGATTACGAAGAATTGATCTGGGCTGCCGATTTGCGCACAATGTATAGATCCATTCCAGTCGACAAATTAAAGAAAAAAAAGACTATTAAATCCGTTACACGCATGAATAATGAGCTAAAAGATATTCAAGGTGGCGAATCTGTCTTCACTCTTTACCTCGCAGTCGATATTGATAATGATTATTTCAACGATGTGTGCAGCGCCCACTTTTTTTATACACCTGAAACAACCGGCCTATCAACTTTAGACTCATCTGTCTTAGAGAAATTACATGAATGTAAAACACCCGCTGATCTTGATAAGATCAAAGAAAAGATCAAAACTTACATAGAAGACTTCTTCCAATTGAATACCTTTGAAATATCCATTCCATCTTTAAGAGATCCCGCGCTCGCTCCCACAGGCAAAACCGCGTTGGTTATTTCTACACTTTTTGATTATCATTTGTGTAAACAATTTAAAGATCTTGGATGGTATGATGATTTTAAAGCTTATGCTGAAAAGTGCATTGTAAATACCCTGAGTCATTCGATCTATCCCAATATGGATAAGAAGATCATTGATCAATTTTCATCCACACCCTTAAGTATGGAAAAATGGACATCTAATTTGCACGGCGCCTTAACAGGTTGGGCATTTACAAACAAGAAAATTCCTGTTGTACATAAAATTACCGATATGTTCGATGCGGTAGATACACCTCTCCCGCATATCTACCAAGCAGGGCAATGGACTTATAGTCCGGCCGGTTTCCCCATTGCCATGTTTACCGGGAAAAAAGCGGTAGATAAAGTGTTGAAAAGATTAAGATAAAGATTAAGGCTGAGGTTAAGATTAAGGCTGAGGCTGAGGCTGAGGTTAAGGTTAAGATATAAAACAAAAAGGGACAGTCTCTTCGAAGCTTCGAGGTCCCCTACAATACCAAAATATTATTAATTAATCGACTTATCGACCATCAACTTATCAACTTATCAACTTATCAACTTATCGACTTATTGACTCTTTTCCTCTTCTTCCACGCGCTTCTTCTCAGCTGTTGGCAATACAAAGATCATCAGGATGATAGAAACAAACAATGGGATATAAAAGAATATGGCGATCGGCCTATCTCCTACAAACACGGCTGCAAGCACAAAAGCACCGGATAAGACCATTAATCTGCCACCCTTGCGATGCACGCGATTCCACACTTCTTCATTATTCAAAGTAGCAGGCACTCGAATACCGATCCAGCGTGATCGAGGCAATTTTCCAAACTGGTTTCCAAGCAGAATAAATACTAATCCAAGTCCCAGATGGATTGCCGGCACATCAAATCCTTGATCTTGGGCATACCCACCAGCTGATTTTAGGGCTACCCAGTTAATAAAGACCATCAAAGCCGCAACAAGCAGAATAACAAAACGCGTGGATTTTTTCTCACTTTTTGAATATTCCTTTCGGGACATACTGAGCGTGGCTATCATGATCAGGATGATCGCTGCAGGTCCCATCAAACATGCGACAAGTGGTGACGCAAAGTTATCGGCTTCATTATTTATATTCCAGTGAATAGGGACTTTATCTACACCGCTTTCTTTGAATTCACCGTAGAAATAAATCGATATTGCTGATACCGCGATCAGAAATACGGCAAGAATAATCAATTCCTTCTTAAATTTATTCATTTGCAGCCTCCTTAACCTCAATATAAGGTTTGATATCATAATTATTCGTCAATTTGGCTCCCACAAGCAAAAGAACAAACATAAGGACTATTCCAATCAATCCCAGTGGAGCAATCATAGTTTCTTTCCCCATGAACCCGGTAAGAAGTATAACGGAAGGTACCAGCCCGTTGAACCAACCATGACCGACAGCGACAAGAAGCACGGAGTTACCGCGCACATACATATAATTGAACAAAGTACCCAGCATGGTTGTAACAAGGACAAAAAGAACAACACCTGTCCAGGTATACATGCCATAGTTATACCCCATCAAGATCACGGGAGCATGCCATAATCCCCAAATGACCCCCATGATAATATTGGCTTTCCAAAATCCCATCGGGAGCAATTTTGGTAATAAAAATGAGCGCCAACCATACTCTTCACCCAACATCATAATAATGGGAAACGTTAAATTGGCAACTAGACCTACAATTAAAAATTGAAACATCCAGAATAATCCTGCCGATGCCGGTTTTCCAAGAAGGGTCAGTCCATTCACACCCATATTGGTAAGTTGCCAATCCGGAGATTTGCCATAGATTAAAGCATTTATTAGTATACTTATTCCCACAAAAATAACGATAACAGCCAGCATATAAAGGTAGTTTTTAAATTTTCCAAAACGGAATCCGCTATTTCTAAACCCTTCAGCAAAAATTAAGCGCAAAATGATAGCGATCAGGGCCGGGAAGATCATCATAATACCGAATGCCTGAATACCCAGATGTTTTTGTGAGACATAAACGGCAACACGTTCTTCAAGACTGGTCAGATCTATCGCTTCGCCTCGACCGAGAACAAAAGTCGGCAAGTCATCTATTTTAACCTCGGGGTGAACATCAAGATATCGTGCTACCGCATCAGGCTTCTGCTGTACAATATCTGTAAATTGCTTGATCGCCGGTAGATCGGGATCCAGTTTTTTGCCTTCCTTATACACAAACCCACAGAGTAAAAATGTTGTCAAGTAGGTTAATCCCACAAACCATATCACTTTTTTCCATGATACTTTTTGATCAATGACCAATTTGATGTTTTGATTCTTTTTACTTTTCATTGTCCTTTTCTCCCGTTTTTAACATCCCCATGAACATCATCATAGCTTCTTCAAACACTGTGACCTGTAAAGTATAGATCACAAATTGTCCTTTTTTCTTTGAATATACCAACTCCGCATCTTTTAATATCTTTAAGTGAAATGTAATTGATGGCTTTGATATATCAAATTGCTCTGCGATCTCCCCTGCCGACATACTTCCCTTCTTCAGAAGAACAAGTATCTGCCGGCGAGTATCGTCTGAGAGAGCAGTAAAAACTTTATTGAGATTTGACATCCTGTCTCCTTTAGTTATTTAGATAATAACCTAATTATCTAATGATGTCAAGAATATTTTGGGAATTATTTGTTGTCATCTCGACTGAAGTCTCGATGCTTGTCGAGACGAAACGGAGAGATCTCAAACATTAAACATATATAATGAATTTTGAGATTTCTCCCAGCCTACGTCAAGACTTCGGCTGGCATGGCACTCCTCCATCAGCTGACCCCGAACAATCGGGGGTCGAAATGACATAAAAATATAAAGAGGACGGTCACCCCCGACGCTTCGGGGTCCCCTGCAATTTCAGAAATGAGTTTGTATTATTTTAATAATTCTATTTCATCAGAATCATCTTCTTGGTATCAATAAAATTACCCGCCTGCAAACGACAGAAATATATTCCGGAACTATAATGTGAAGCATCCCAATTTACTGAATGATATCCGGCAGTTTTTGATTCATCAACAAGTGTTGCGACTTTTCTGCCATTCATATCAAGTATTGAAAGATTAACATTGATGCTAGCTGCTAGCTGATAAGCGATAGCGGTTTTCGGATTAAAGGGATTTGGATAGTTTTGTTCTAAAGTAATTGATTTTGGAATAAAATTATTTTGAATAGATGTTAATGTTACTTCAAATCCAAAATAATCCAATACACATAGCATAAGTGCATTTTGTAAAGAATCGGAGTAAATACTTTCAAAAGGGAAACCCATATAGATTAATTGAGCTTCATTCTCCGATTCACCAAAGGTTCCTGTGTACTGCAGGGCTGCAGAGCCATTTAATGAACTATCTTTTTCACTGTAAAGCATACATGATTCAGCGCCTCCGATTGGACAAAAACCATCGGGCGCAAAAACATCATATATCCCATGAGAGCCATCATCAAAAGACAAGCTATCAATACCGTTGAACAAGCCTTGAGTTATTGGCTGTATCGTATAACTTTGAACATCCCGGTTTTTCCACACTGCCTTTAAATACTCACCATAAAAGACTACATCTCTACTTATGACATACACATTATCTATGATCTGAGAACCACTGATAAATAATTTCCCACCTTCTTCAAGATAAGATTTTATTTTGTTTTTTTCATTTTGAGTAAATACATACTTATCCATACCAGTGATCCAATCGATCATGGAATAATCTGAAATATTAATATTTGTATTGAATAATGCCTCATCGGAAACAGCATCAAAACCATATCCTGCATGCATGATTGCATCTCCATGATCTTTACAATAATCATAGGTATTTCCAATCGTGTTTAGATCAAACCCCTGAATTAGCAAAATATCATTTTCTAAACTACTCACCCAAACCCCAAGGACATCTTTGCAAGTGGGTCCAACACCATAATCATTTTTCCCGGCTATTTTAAAATAATAACATGTTTCCCCGGAAAGTGTTGTGATCGAATCACATCGAGAGTCCATGTATAATGTGTCTGTAAAATTGATACCATCCACTGAAGTATAAAGTTCATATGATGTTGCCCGATACACCGAATCAACCTGCACTTCAACATAGCCATTTCCTACATTTCTCAATGAAAACCATGCAGGCGCCGCATATGGTCTTAATCCGGGTAGCGATGCTAAATTAGTATAAATTCCTTCTTCGGTTCCGACAATCGTATCAGTCGGCGTACAATAAAATGATCTTACTGTATTCGTTCCAATATGCCAATTCTCATTATCAAGCACTTGCCAACTGCTATCTTGAGTATTTAAAACTAAAAGTCCGGCCCCATCGAAGTTCACACCGTCAACATAATGGAACAGACCGGCATATATCTTATCGTCATATTCTTGAATAAAATGTATACCATCAGCAGGCAAACCGGTTGACTGGTCAAATTTTTCCCACATCCCATCTTGCTGATGGAACAGACCGCCGAGGCAATAACTTGGATTACTTGAGGGGGTATACTCACTTAAACCCACCCAAACACCATGATCCGTTTCACAAATGGCGTTACACATGACAATATCTGAATTGGTATTAAAAGCATTCGATTTTGAAAAATAGGTACGTGAAGATACATCACTCAGTGGTTGTGAAGGGTCATATCTAAAAACTCCGTCATCCGTGCCAATCCAAACGACTGAATCAGTAGCAAAAACGCAAGTGGTATAGGACGTTTGATAATAACCCGGCATTAAATTATCATGAGCTTTATAAGTAGTTTTTGAAAAAGGTCGGGTATAAAGTCCAGTAAAAGATGCTATAAAGATTGAATCACTATTAGCTGAAAAACCCCGTACCCAATTACTGAAGTAATCTCCCGGTAAAATATCCTGATCCCAGTTTGAACCATCTAGAGAGCAAGTATATAGTCCATAGTTCGTCGCGAACCAAACTTTATTATCAGCGATTATCATATCATTGATATCATCATTTTGGTTCATAAAACCATTTGATTTGTTATAGAATGACCAGTCATTATCCTGAGCGTCAAATCTTAATGCGCCGGAAGATTCTGTCGCTAACCAGTACCCCCCGTCATAGGGAAGAATTCCTACGATAGAATAATCAGGAAGCACATGATTCCAGGTTTGAGCGGAAAGTGGAAGAACTAAGACTAATAATAAGATAAGAAAGTGTTTATACTTTTTCATTTTGTCACTCCTCATTTTTAATTTTTGTAAAGACCTAACCCCGAAAATTCTGAGTATATCTCTACATTTATTGCTTCCTTAAGAATTATTGGCTTTTTTATCTTTCTTGTTATCAATGATCAAAAGAGTATAGAAAACTATCGCATTCGATGCAATACCAACGATCAAGCCATCCACGCCAAAAGGATTTTTCATAATTATATTCCAGATAACAACTCCCAACACACCGGCAATCGCACCGGCAATAAAATGAGTGAATTTAACCTTTAAGCCCAAAATGGCAGATATCAAAGGAATTAGAATAATGGGTGACCAAAAATTATATGCATAAATAAGAATGTCTAGAATACTCTTAATCTTTATTGCAAAAATGACAGAAATAGCTCCAACCAATATATTGATTAAACGTACATATAACATCTCAGCTTTTACACTCATTCTACTTTTTCTTAGAGGTGTAATAATATCATGAATGAATGAAACGGAAGCCGCGTTCAGAAAAGAATCTGCCGAAGACATGACAATTGAAATAATACCGGCCACCACAATGCCACAAATACCAACGGGTAATACTTCTTTAATCACATATGGCATAGCCAAATTCGGATCAAGTCCCGGATTTAGAGCCAAAGCAACCAATCCAATAAGTCCTGTTATGGCAAAAAATGGTATAGAAAAGATACCACTCCATAACGTGCCCTTGCGAGTATAGCTTTTATCTTTAGCTAAAAATAATCTTTGGACATATGGTGGAACTAAAGTTTCGCCTAATAAGAAGGTTAAGAAAAGTGAGATGAAAACGGTGACCGTTTTAAGACCTCCCGGAAAAGCAAGATGAGTTGCTGGAATAGCAGCCTGAAACTCGCTAATTCCACCTATTTTCATAATACCAAATATTAAAGTTAAGGGAATACCAACCGCAAGAACAATGAATTGAATGATATCAGTGTAAACGACTGACTTCATTCCGCCAACAGTGGAATATAAAAATACGATACCACACCCAATTAGGATTCCATAAACTTGGGGTATATCCAAGAAAACATTAAAGATATAGCCAATAGAGCCAATTTGAGCACCTAAAATTCCGGCACAAACAATAACGGAAAAAACACCGGTAATCACTTTAGAGATTTTCCCATAGTGCTTTTCCATTATATCACCAACAGAAATGGCCGTTTTATAATTATCCATGTGCGGAGCAATAAATTTGGCAACCAAGATTTCCTTCAGGCTAAAACCCCAAAGGGCAAAAATATTCACTATTCCGAAAAGGAATACTTTTTCGGCATTCCCCATAGAAAAGCCACCACCAATGAACGAAGCGGAAAGAGTTGCAAAAATAACAAATGACCCAAAAGAACGTCCTGCTACCGAAAATTGGGAAAGATCTTTTACTTTTCTACCCGCCAATAATCCTACAATTAAAATAATCACAAGATAAACAATTACAATAATGTTATCCATGCCCTCTCCTTAAAAAATAGTCCCTATAAATTAACATAATCGCCTTAATTATAATTGCAATCACACTCTATGTCAAATATAATCTCCAAAATTCAAGAAAATATCTCAGCATGGGTCATGTTGGCTTCTTTTTAACTAAAATGATCGTGATCATAAGATTACAATGTTGGTATGAATATAAGAGAATAATTGAAAATTGACAAGCCTTCGCTTTTTAGAGAAAACAAGGTCATGTTGTTTTTAGTCAGTTTTTTGCATCAAGTCACAACTCTGCTTATCTTGGCATAGAGACAAGCCTGGTTGTTTTTAGTCAGTTTTTTGCATCAAGTCACAACTTCAAAGATGATTTTGTCTATTACATAGCCGTTGTTTTTAGTCAGTTTTTTGCATCAAGTCACAACTGTGAGATAACCATTTGCATCAAGTGCCAGGTTGTTTTTAGTCAGTTTTTTGCATCAAGTCACAACTGCAGCCGTTGAGCTGAACATTGACTTTAAGTTGTTTTTAGTCAGTTTTTTGCATCAAGTCACAACCATGTGATCCCTTTCCTTTATCTTGATTTAGTTGTTTTTAGTCAGTTTTTTGCATCAAGTCACAACTACTTCCAGTGGTTGCTACGATAAGCGTTGGTTGTTTTTAGTCAGTTTTTTGCATCAAGTCACAACGTGAATAGTCCAGCCCTTGATGTGCTTGCAGTTGTTTTTAGTCAGTTTTTTGCATCAAGTCACAACTGCATCTGGTTGTATCTT
>CAYNBL010000053.1:0-2522 GCA_964395205.1 uncultured bacterium
GGCATTGATTCAAGTTCATCTGATGAAATACTTGATTCTGAAGAAGTCAAACCCTTTTGGATCAGTTCTTTTTGTGCAACCACAATAACTTCTTCACCTTCGATCACTGAAGATTCCATGTTAATATCAATATTTGTCGTATGATCAACAGAAATCCGGATATCTTGTATCCTAAAAGTTTTATACCCAATGGATGAAGCAGCGATCTCATAGAGTCCCGGAGGTACATTCAAAATTGTAAAATACCCCTCAAGATCTGTTGCAGCTCCCTGTGTAGTGCCTGCAAGCATCACATTAACACCGATAAGAGGATCACCTGTATCAGCATCCAGAACCAGTCCGGCTACTTTTCCACCTGTGCCCGCAAATGCGGTGATGACCATTGAGAAGATTGCAAATATTAATACAAACAACTTCCTTCGCATCATAATTCCTTTTTCAATCTATTTAATTATAACAGGTAAAAAAAAGGGAGAGGAAGCCTCTCCCTTTTCAATAGGTCATATTTATTTCAACAAGGTCACTTTGTGTGATTTGCTGAAGTTTCCATATTTCAATGTGTAAACATAAACACCGGTTGATAATGGTGCACCGTTCATATCGGTAGCGCCCCAAACAACATTATGTGTTCCGGCTTCCATTCTTTGATTATTAACGATAACGCTGACGAGTTCACCACGTAGGTTATAAACATTAAGTGAGATCGTTTTTGCTATCGGCAGATAATAAGAAATAGAGGTTGTCGGATTGAATGGGTTCGGATAAGCTGCATCCAATTTGAAATCATTAGGTGTAATGACAACAGGATTAATAGCTACAACCGCACCTAATACATCATCACCAAATTCGATAACGCGGATCGGTGAGAAGTAAGGGTTGGCAACCCAGTTTGTGTCTGTACCAACGATTTGTTCAACTGAATCAACTTCGCCCTGGTAGCAAGCAATTAATTCCATAAAACCATCATTGTCAATATCAGTTAAATGATCAACAAATTTACCTGAGAAACCTGCAACAGTCGATTTGTATATATTTGTATCGGGTTCAACTGAAGTATAGGTTGCCCAAGTAGTACCATCCCATACATTAATATCACCTTGAGACATATTGCCACCAAAGATAATTTCGTTGTTACCGTCACCATCGATATCGCCTGAAACACCACCCATGATTGAACCTGGATCGCCTTCACCATCATTGATAATGGTATATTCAGTGCTATCAAAATTGGTTGCATCACCGTTTAAATCTTCGATCATGAAACATTCATTACCCGGATATGACATGTAGTAAACTTCGTCTTTTCCATCACTGTCAACATCGCCAACAACCGGTTGTAGTAAACATACACCATCGGGAGATGTCAAGTATTGGAAAGTCGTATCACCAAATGAATAGGCGTCAGGACCTGTTGCTTCAATAAAGAATACATTATTGTAATTCCATATGAAACATGCAATTTCTTTTTTGCCGTCACCGTCGATATCACAAACTTCAACTGCATTGGGTGAACCGCCACCGAGTTTATTTTCGCGACCAAACATAGGATCATCTTTATCTAATCCAAGAACACCCATATCAATATCACGAGGGGATGTAATGAATTCGCAATTTAGACGACCGAATCCCTGAAGATCATCGGTTGCTGAAAGAACAGCAATAAAATCTTCCGAGTGACCATAAGCGGTGGTATCGGTAGCTGTTGTATCAATATAATCGGTCACATATGATCCACCATTACTCGCATAGATAATCTCATCAAAGCCATCGCCATCAACATCACGAACTACAAAATGTTCAATACGACCATTGGCAATGGTTGTACCTACACCATTAAAATTAAATAATTGGCTAAGGTCATCAAGGCTATAGAATTTAGCTTCTTTGAAAGTGTTGTCACTTTCAATTTCATATACATACAAGCCGGCTTCAGCTACTGAAGAATAACGACCGCGGAAGAAAATAACTTCTCCTACTCCGTCACCATCAATATCACCGGTCTGTACAAAACGTGTACCTGAAGCATAAAGGCCTTCTGCACCTGCAGTATCAGAACGCCAGAAATATTCCAGCGTGTCGCCACCAATAGCTTCAAAACCAACTACGCAGTTACCATAATCATAGTTCGTTGCATAGAACTCAAGGTAACCGTCACCATCCAAGTCAACCCCACCGGCTATACCGCGTGCTGCTCCACTTGGATCAGTTTGCCAGATTTTTCCTGCATCATTAACAACAGAGACGGCTGTGGCGTCATCTGCTCCAAATGCTACGGCAAAAAATGTCAACACAAGTACAATAACAAGTACTTTTTTCATTTTCTTCTCCTTTTAAATTAACTTTCTGTTTATTTCGCTAAAACGATTATAAAGTTAGACCTAAAGTTATTATAATATTTTTTCATGCGCAACTTATTTTAAATAAAGAATTGGTAGATATTAGCTGTTGAATTGGATATAAAGATCGTACTCTCCTACTCTCGTATTTTAGATGTAATTATACCCAAAGAAAAAGGGACGGTC
>CAYNBL010000053.1:2622-15725 GCA_964395205.1 uncultured bacterium
ACTCTCCTACTCTCGTATTTTAGATGTAATTATACCCAAAGAAAAAGGGACGGTCAAGACCGTCCCCTACTTTTTACTTTTGCTTGGAACAGGCATCCTTCTTCGCTCCGAAACATCGGAGCTACGCAGGACAGGTGTCTATTCCCTACACCCTACACCTTATACCCTACACCTTACACCTTATATTCATCCCAACTTTTGATCTTCAATGACTCGATCGTGGTCTTGGATAAGGCTTCGAATAAACGCATGGCGACCTGACGATTGGTGATCAACGGCACGGCATAATCAACGGCGGCACGACGGATGGTGTAATCGTTGGTCAATTCATCCTCGTTGTAGTTCTTGGGGATATTGACAACCAAGTCTATTTTGCCTTCTTTAAGGTATTCAACGACACCCGGTTTTTCTTCATCAAGCGGCCAGTTCAACATAAGGTTTGGTACATCATGTTTTGTTAAGAAATCCGATGTTCCAGCCGTTGCGAAAATAATAACGCCCATATCAGATAAAAGCTTAATGCTGTCTAGAAGCTCAGCTTTGGATTCGGTGGGACCTGATGAGATCAATACACTGGTAACGGGAAATTTGAATCCGACTGAGATCAATGCTTTAATATAAGCTTCATGGAAATTATCACCCAAACATGCTACTTCACCGGTAGAAGACATTTCCACACCGGTTGCAGGATCGGCGCCTCTGAGCCGTGTAAAGGAAAATTGCGGTGCTTTTACGGCCACATGCTCGAAGTCATATAAGGGGATTCTAATCTTGTCTTGCTTTTCGCCCAGAATGACCTTGGTGGCGATCTCAATGAAGTTCTTATTCAATGTCTTTGACACAAAAGGAAATGATCGTGAAGCTCGTAAGTTGCATTCGATCACACGGACTTCATTATTCTTGGCGATATATTGGATATTAAAAGGACCGTTGATCTTTAAGTTCTTTGCGATCTTTGCAGATGTCTTTCGGATCTGGCGTTCCGTTTCAAAATAAGTACGCTGAGGCGGGAGAACAAGGGTCGCATCTCCGGAATGAGTTCCGGCGTTCTCCACATGCTCTGAAATGGCATAACAAATGATCTCACCATCTTGTGCTACGGCATCAAATTCCAATTCTTTGGCGTTTTCATAGAATTTAGAGATCACGACGGGATATTCTTTTGACACATCCGCTGCAGCCAGTAAAAATGCTTTTAATTCGATATCGCCGGTCGCAACGGCCATTGCTGCGCCCGACAGCACATATGAAGGTCTAACCAAAACAGGATAACCCACATTATTGGCAAATTTCAAGGCCGATTTTGTGTCGGTCAATGCTTTCCATTCCGGTTGCATGATCTCAAGATCATCCAGCATGGCTGAAAAATGCGAACGGTTTTCTGCTCGATCGATATATTTTGTTTCTGTCCCAAGAATTCGCAAACCATTTTCATGCAAGCGAACAGCCAAATTATTGGGTATCTGCCCACCCATGGAAAGTATAAACCCTGCTGGATCTACTTTATTATAGATCTCGCGGACCGTTTCAAAGGTTAATTCTTCAAAAAATAAAGCGTCGAATTCATCGTAATCCGTCGATACCGTTTCGGGATTGCAGTTGATCATGATGGATGTCTTGCCCGATTCACGAACAGTCTTACCCGCGATCACGCAGCACCAGTCAAACTCAACCGAAGATCCGATCCGGTAGGGACCGCCACCGAGAATGATGGCTGCATCGGGGTGCTTTTCGGTATAATCATCCTCAATACCTTCATAGGTCAAATACAGATAATTGGTCTTTGCGGGATATTCCGCAGCAACCGTATCGATCTGCTTGATGTATGGATGTATATCGGCCTTTAGCCGCATTTCGTAGATTTCTACTTCATCTTTTTTGGTCACGATCGCAAGTTGCTCGTCTGAGTAACCCATTTTTTTGGCTTCAAGAAGAAGATCATTATTCAATTCTTCACCTTTTCTGAGGCGAAGGGAAATATCGATCACATTCTTGATCTTATTTAGGAACCAGATATCAATTTTAGTTAAGTTATATACCCAATCGATGGAATAACCTTCTTTGAAGGCATCCACGACGGCAAAAAGACGCTCGTCGGAGGGCTTTGTCAGTGAATCTTCAAGTGAAGAGGTAACAAATTTTTCATTAGCCACCAATCCTTTTGCTCCTGTACCGAGCATACGGATCGCTTTTTGCAGGGTTTCTTCAAAATTGCGGCCGATGGCCATCACCTCGCCCACCGATTTCATGGCGGACCCGATACGACGGGATACATTGCGGAATTTTTTCAGATCCCAGCGCGGCATTTTGACCACAATATAATCCAAAGCCGGTTCAAAAAATGCTGAGGTTTCGGTGATTGCATTGGAGAGTTCATGTAATCCGTAACCCATCCCAAGTTTTGCGGCGATAAAAGCCAAAGGATAACCGGTCGCTTTGGATGCAAGAGCGGAAGAGCGCGATAAACGAGCATTCACTTCGATCACGCGATAATCTTCCGAAAAAGGATCCAGCGCATACTGGATGTTACACTCGCCCACTACGCCTAAATGACGGATCACGCGTATCCCGATCTCGCGAAGTTTATGGTATTCACTGTTTGAAAGAGTCTGACTTGGCGCAACCACGATACTTTCGCCGGTATGAATTCCAAGCGGATCTACATTTTCCATATTACAAACGGTAATACAGTTATCATATTTATCGCGGACAACCTCGTACTCGACTTCTTTCCAGCCGCCGAGCCATTCTTCAATTAAAATTTGAGATGTATATGAAAATGCCTTTCCGGCACGATCCAGTAATTGTTTTTCATCGCGGCAGACGCCAGATCCAAGTCCACCCAAAGCATAAGCGATGCGCATCATGACCGGATAGCCGATCTTTTCAGCAAAAGCCCGTGCTTCTTTAATAGATTCCACTGCTTTACTTTTAGGATAAGAAACTTGGATTTCATCTAAAGATTGATTGAATTTTTCACGATCCTCGGTATTTCGGATGGTTTCAACCGGCGTACCCAGGACTTTCACACCGTATTTTTTTAAAATGCCTTTATCGTATAATTCAAGTCCGCAGTTTAAAGCGGTTTGTCCGCCAAAACTTAGCAAAATACCATCCGGCTTTTCTTTTTTTAGAATTTTTTCAACGAAATCAACCGTAACGGGAAGCAAATAAACTTTATCGGCAAGATAATCTGAGGTTTGGATTGTGGCAATATTCGGATTGATCAGAATGGTTTTTACGCCTTCTTCTTTCAATGCCTTAATGGCCTGTGAACCGGAATAATCAAACTCTCCCGCTTCACCGATCTTGATGGCTGCTGAGCCAAGAATAACAACTTTTTTGATCTTTTTAATCATGTTCTTCCCTGATTAGAAAAAGCGTTTAAATTCGTCAAAAATAAAGCCCGTATCAACCGGACCGGGCATGGCCTCGGGGTGGAACTGTGTTGATAGGATAGGTAAATTCTTGTGCCACAATCCTTCATTCGTTCCATCGTTCAGATTTTCAAACCATGAGACCCAAGCGGTGGGAATGGTTTTGGTATCAACGGCAAAACCGTGATTTTGAGTGGTCACATAAGCACGTGAACTCAGTCGATCTATCACCGGCTGATTCTGTGAACGGTGACCGTAACCCAGTTTATAGGTCTTTGCACCGGCCGTTAAAGCCAATAATTGGTGTCCCAGGCAAATACCCAACATCGGTTTGCGTTCTTTCATGAATGCTTTGATCTTATCGGTCATAAACGTGTATTGTGCCGGATCACCGGGACCACTTGACAACACAATGCCATCGTATTTCATATGTGAATAATCGTAATTGTATGGGACTTGAATGACCCTAAAACCGCGTTTAACCACATTGGCAATAATGCTGTTCTTGCAGCCAAAATCAAGAAGAAGAATTGTTTTATTGCCGTCTCCATGTTCCACGGGTTTTTTGACCGTGACTTTTTCGATCAGGAGATCTTTGTTCGGGTCATAAAAGTCAACATCCTGTCCATCTACAACGATCTTGCCCAGCATGGTACCGCTTTCACGCAGGACTTTCGTTAAAGCGCGGGTATCAATACCGGTAATACCGGGAATGCCTTCTTTTTTCAGCCATTCATCCAGACTCATATCCGCATCCCAATGAGAATGAACATCGGAGAGATTTGCAACAATAAAGCCAAAGGCCTGTATCTTTGATGATTCCCACTTCCGCTTGGTGATATCTTCTTCTGTCTCATTTGGAACACCGTAATTCCCGATCAAAGGGTAAGTAGACGTCAGGATCTGACCGTAATATGAGGGATCCGTTAAAGCTTCAGGATAACCAACCATACCGGTATTAAAAACCACCTCGCCGGAGGTGGAAACAGGTGCACCGAAGGCTTTCCCCTCGAAGCTCATACCATTCTCTAAAATAAGTTTTGCGTTCATGTGGTTCTTCGTCGCTTTATGTTTAATTTTCAGGGTTTTCCCATGTATTACTCATTCCGACTGGAACTTGCGATAATGTAATAAATCATTATTCGGTTTAACAGAAAAAAATCAATGAAATAACTCAATTTTTGGTCAATTTGTTGATGAATGATAATAATTATGAACGAAAGACAAATAATTGCTGTAGAGACAAGGCAATGCCTTGTCTCTACAAAATTTATTAATTTATCGTAAAGACGCGATGCATCGCGTCTTTACCTCATCTCTCAGAATTATCAATGTACATGTACGGGAGGCTCTCGAGCCTCCCTCTGCCAACGGGCGACTCCAGAGTCGCCCCTACACCAGCGTTAATAGTACACTGATCACTATAAAATTACTCCCCATTCCGTGATGGTAAATCCATGTCGATCGAATGCGGGAATCTCGGGTGCTGGCAGCTCAAAGAATTTCTCGCTTTCTTTTATTACGTAATGTAGGCGTAATTTTGCGTCGGGATAAGGTGATATCTTCAACTTGATGACCCGGTTGACCATCTCGGTGTATTGCGGATAGATCTCATAATAGGGTGAATCCTTCAGTTCCGGGATCCAAAATTCAATAAAATCCGCGATCTCATTTTCATTAAAGCTGTAATCTTTGAGGTTTTTCTCAAAGAATTCGGTCAGATCATCCATGGCGACCACCCAGCCTTCGACATACTGCCATAAATCCGGGATTTCGGCTTCATAAAAGAGAAAATCGTATTTGCGATCAATCTTGCCATTAGGTTTGACCTTGATATTCTTCCATTGCAAAGGGTAAAAAGGATCCGATTCGATCACTTTCCCGCCATGCGGGAATTGCAAAGAAACCGACATTTTTGTCTTTTTCTCGGGATAGAGATAGAGATTAGGTTTGCGGTCATAGTACCTTTGTCCAATTTTAAATGAAGCCCAAATATCCTTACTATCCGGTACTACATCTAATTCGGGATATGGGTTAACCTCAATTAAATCAATACTAATCCTAATAGGTTCACCCACTCCCCAGTAAATCAATTCATTTGTTGATAATGAATCAAAATATGATGAGAAATAATATTGTTTTAAAGAATCATTATAGTTTACGGTCAACCAAACTCTTGCTTCTCCTGCCCACCAACAGTACAAACCAGTTGGACATCTTCCGTCTTCAATACTATCGACACGGACCCAAAAGTTCTCGGATTCATACATCTTCTCACCTACATGAACTTGAACGGTATCCCCAATATCAAAGTTATCTTTATCAAGAGGAAATAGCGGATTGCATCCGGTAAAGATGATCAATATCATGATCACATATAAAGAAAAAATGATTACCTTCTTCATGATCTACCCCGTAATTTATTTATTGAAACGGTAGTTTAAGTGATTGCAATTTAAAATAGTTCCAAACTAATGTAAAGTAAAAAATATGAACACGTGAGATGTGAAATGAAAAACAAATGTCATCCCGGAATTGATCGCCATGGCGAAGCCACAGGCGTAGCATGAATCCGGGATCTGAATTGTTGGGACACTCTAAAAATGAAATAAATGATCAATAGATGAGATCCCGGATAAGATTGCTACCAGCAATCTTTCCGGGATGACACGTTTCTGGATGTCCGAGATGACAGGTTTCTAAATGTCTGGGATGACGTGCTTGGATGTAAGGGATAACATTATAAATTATTCAAAAAAAAGACGCAAGATTTTGCGTCTCTACATAATCAATATAATATTATTTTGAGGTAATTTTATTGTATCGACCACTTCAAAAACGCCTGAATAAATCCGTCAATATCGCCATCCATAACATGTTGGAGATTGCCGGTCTCATGAGCGGTACGGGTATCTTTAACGAGAGTATAAGGCTGAAAAACGTAGGAACGGATCTGTGAGCCCCAGCCAATATCAGTCTTGGTTTTGTCCAACTCGGCTTTTTCGGCTTTCTGTTTATTCAATTCTTCTTCATAGAGCCTTGATTTCAGAACCTTCATTGCGGTTTCTTTATTCTTATGCTGTGAACGTTCATTTTGACAAGACACTACAATATTTGACGGAATATGTGTGATCCGGATGGCCGAATCGGTCTTATTGACATGCTGTCCACCGGCACCGGAGGCACGAAATGTATCGATCCGAAGATCTGCGGGATTTATTTCAATTTCGATATCATCATCCACTTCGGGATAAACAAAAACGGAAGCAAAAGATGTCTGCCGTTTACCCTGTGCATTAAATGGTGATATCCGCACCAAGCGGTGCACACCGATCTCGGCTTTGAGATAACCATAGGCATAGGGACCCGTCACTTCGATCACGGCTTCTTTGAGTCCGGCTTCGTCACCGGGTTGATAATTAAGCACCTGATAATCGAACCCGCGGCGTTCCATCCAGCGGGTGTACATCCGATAGAGCATGGAGGCCCAATCATGGGATTCGGTCCCTCCCGCCCCGGGATGGATAACTAGAATGGCATTGCTTTTATCGCTCTCTCCCGAAAGGAGTTTTTCGATCTCAAGATCATTAATTTTTTGCGAGAAACTTTGCACAAGTTTGTTCAGCTCTTCAAGATCAGCAGCACCTTCTTCATGAAGCATCCATTGAAGATCAATATCTTCCTTGAGAAGATTCATATCTTTCCATTTTTTGATCTCAAATTCAAGGTCTGAGATCTCTTTTGTGACTTTTTGAGCCGAAAGATTATCATTCCAGAAATTCGGTTCAAGGGTTTTTACTCTTAAAACCTTGATCTGATCATTTTTTTCGTCCAAATCCGTGTAAGCCTGAACTTCCTCATATTTTTTGAGGACTTCATTATATTCATCTTGTATTTGTTCGGGTGTTAACATAAAAAGCTCCTAATACGATAAGATACACCCAATGAGTGTATCTTGCAAAAATTTATTTTGACCTTCAGAGGTCGTTGATAATAGCTTCGGTCTCGAGGGCAATGACCAATTCTTCATTTGTTGGTATGACCGCAACTTTCACTTTTGAATTATCGGCATGAATGAAACCTTCTTTACCGCGAATGGTAGTTTTATTCTTTTCATCATCAAGATAAAGATCCATGCATTCCATATTGGCACAGACCGGACCACGTGTCAGGTCACCATTCTCACCAACACCACCGGTGAAAATAATACCATCGACACGACCGAGTGCTGCGGCATATGCACCAATATATTTTTTAATACGATAATTGTACATGTTAAAAGCAAGTTCGGCTTTTTTATCGCCGGTTTCCATGTCATCTTCAACATCGCGAAGATCGCTTGATTTACCATAGATTCCCATAATACCGCTTTTTTTATTTAGCATCATATTCATATCATTGATAGACATATCTTCATATTCAGCGATCTTCAGGACGGCTCCTCCGTCAACATCACCGCAACGGGTTCCCATCATCAGTCCTTCAAGAGGCGTATAGCCCATGGAAGTATCAATTGATTTTCCGCCTTTGATCGCGGTTATGGAAGCGCCGTTCCCAATATGGCAAGAAATTAGATTTAATTTTTCGATCGGTTGGCCGACCAATTCGGCAAAACGCCTTGAAACGAAGTAATGCGAGGTTCCGTGAAAACCGTAACGACGAATACCGTATTTTTCGTAGTATTCGTACGGAAGGGCATACATATAGGCATAGTCGGGCATGGTTGCGTGAAATGCCGTATCAAAAACACCGGCCATCGGCGTGTTAGGCAAATGAACTCTTGCAGCTTTAATACCGGCAATATTTGCGGGATTATGAAGTGGCGCAAGTTTTATGCAATCATCCATTACTTCCATGACATTATCGGTGATCAGAACTGATGAATTGAAGTGCTCACCACCATGCACAAGACGGTGTCCAACAGCATCAAGTTCATCAAAACTGTCGAGAACACCATGATTTTTATCGATCAAAAGGGATAGTACAATTTCAATAGCAGTATTATGATCTGGAACTGCTTTTTCGAGGGTTACTTTATCGACACCTTTCTTCTCATGCTTGATCTTTGAGCGATCCAAGCCGATACTTTCAACCAATCCTTTTGCAAGATAGTCTTTCGTAACGGTGTCTATGACTTGATATTTAACTGATGAACTTCCCGAATTAATGATCAAAACCTTCATGTACTTCCTCCGTTAAAATGAACGACGAAATATAGCATTTAAAATATTGTTTAGAAATGTTTTTTTGACAAGATTCTTTTTTGACGGGATTACAGGATAAACAGGATGACTATAAGGTGTCACCTTAGAAGTCGGAGAATTTGATATATTTATTTTTGATGTATATGTAGAGACGCAAAATCTTGCGTCTCTACATTATCGAAATATTTGGTTATCGATAATAAGTTTGAAATAATCCTACCATTCTTCAAATGGAAATTCAGCCAAATGCGCATTCAAATATCGGAGATCGTGCGTGACTTCTTCGCCTGCCCATGCGGGTTTATCAAAGTATTCATCTTCGGATCCCAGTTCGATCTCTGCGATGACCAATCCGTCATTGGCACCCAGAAATTCATCCACATCCCATTTTTTTCCTTCAAATTCAGGAAAATACCGGTTTTTTTCTATGATCTGCCCATTACATAGTTTTTCGAGCATGATCTGAGCATCAGCAACCGGAATAGTATATTCGAATTCCCAGCGACTGATGGTTGAAATATGTTTTTTGATCGAGATAACGGCTGATTTTCCATCCACAATTCTTACACGAGCATGGCCATCATCTGCATAAAGCATATAGCCCTGAAGCACGTGTACCGGTTTTGAACCGAGCTTATAGTCTTCACTCAGGACAAGGAATTTTCGTTCGATTTCTTTCATAGTTAGAAACAACCAGTGTAGAGACGCGATGCATCGCGTTTCTACCATTCATTCATTTTCTCATAATCTTATAAATTTATCGAGTTCTGTTGCGACTTCTTTGACCATTGTTGTGCGCTCACGATGGTGGATAAAAGCACTTTTAAAACCGTCAATGATAATACTTTTTATATCTTCAAGATCAAGATTAAAGGCCTCATATGCCATATACAATTCATCTGTTATCGTGGTGTTCGACATAAGACGATTATCGGTATTCAAGCTGAGTCTCAATCCGTAATCACGGAAAAACTTGAAGGGGTGTTTCTCGATCGACGGAACTGAACGTGTCTGCAAATTGCTGGTCAGACAGATCTCAAGACAGATACGGTGATCATTGATATAATTCATCAGTCCACCGTCTTCGGGAAGATGTGTTCCATGTCCGATCCGGTGCGCACCACAATAATGAACTGCCTGATGAATGCTTTCGGGACCGTACGCTTCACCGGCATGAATGGTGATATTGACATTATTTTTCAGGACAAGACGGAAAGCTTCTTCGTGATCCTTGGCCGGATAATTTTCTTCAGGACCGGCAAGGTCGAAACCGATCACTCCCCTATTCTTATAGGCTACTGCCAACTCGGCAAGCTCCATGGAATACATGGGATCAAAAGATCGCATACCGGAAACGATCACGCCACCGCTAATTCCGAATTCACGCTCTGCCTTACGTGTCCCACGAATGACAGCTTCAAGGTTATCCATGGTTTTCATACCACCTTGAGTATGTAAAATGGGAGAGTATCTAATTTCAAGCCACTTAATATTTTCTTTCGCAGCGTCTTCACATAATTCATAAGCAATACGTTCAATGGAATTGGGCTCTTGCATAACTGCAAGGGTAATATCGAAACGTTTGAGATAATCAACAAGCGATACGACATTTTCGCAATGCATGTAGGCCTTCAATTCCTCAATGCTTGAATAAGGAAGCGCTATGTCATGTTCTTTTGCCAAATCCATGATGGTTTCCGGACGAACAGATCCGTCCAGATGACAATGCAGGTCTATTTTTGGAAAGCCATGAATGGTATCCCATATTTTTTGGTCCACAGCCATGCTTTCTCCTTTATTTTATCCGAATTTCTCTTTGATATAAGATCCGGGCTGTTTTTTAGTGTGCAAACTGAAACCTTCAGCCTGCAAATGTTCTTCCATGCCGCTTACCATGAGCGGATGACCACACAGAAAGATCATCGTATTTTCGGGTGTTACCTTTTCATTCCAGGCATCATCCACATATCGTTCTTTCCAGGCTTTGTCAAGAAATCCGACTTTTCCATGCCAGGGCGTCGGTTCATTACCTGGCTCAGAAATGATCGGAATATATTTAAGTTCCGGGCAGAATTTTTCCATTGCTATGATCTCATCGCGATAGCCCAGATCCCAGGAATTCAATGCTCCGTGAACAACCGCCCACTTTTTTCCACTATCTGTCGTCAAATGAGATCTCAACATGCTCATATAGGGTGAAAGACCGGTTCCGGTTGCAAAAAAGATCACATTTTTATCTTTTGGAATATCATCCAGAGTGAACATGCCGAATACCTTTTCTCGCATCCACAATTTGTCACCGTTTTTAAGAGCAAATAAGCGCGGTGTCATGGTACCGTTATTGACCATCTTTATATAAAATTCTAAATAGTTGTTTTGGGATGAACTCGATGCAATGGAGTAAGGCCGTTTGATTAGTTGATCGGGAGGACAGTATTTTGCTTCAGGAACAGAATAGGGTACACGTTTTGCTGTCGGGGGGAGTCCCAACGGACAATATTGACCCGGCTTAAATTCAGGTAATTCCCAACCAAGAGGTGCAATACGAAATATGCACAATCCGGGTGCCACCTCAATCTTCTGCTGTAGTATGGCGTTCAATTCTTCCACTATTTTAACTCCATTTTTTATTGAACTGAATAAAATATATGAAAGAAAAGATAAAAGACAAAAGTATAAAGATAAAAGTTAGTTAAAGGTTCGATTTTTATAAACCAAAGCTACCATGGTATTTATAGATGAAAAAGTGCGAAGATTATTCGCTTTAACTTTGTTCTTTTTACTTTATTCTTTTGTCTTTCAATTGTCCTCTGTCAATTGTCAATCGTCAATTGTTTACTCCCACTCAATCGTTGCGGGCGGCTTGGAAGATATATCGTAAACAACGCGATTAATGCCATTTACTTCGTTAATAATACGATTTGATATCTTGGCCAGCACTTCATAGGGAACGTGCGCCCAGTCGGCTGTCATGCCGTCTAATGAGGTAACGGCGCGGAATGCTACGGCATAATCATAAGAACGTTCATCTCCCATTACACCCACGGATTGTACGGGTAAAAGCACACAAAATGCCTGCCAAATTTTATGATATTGATCACTGTTATGTAATTCTTCCATTGCAATATGATCTGCTTCGCGCAAAACATCACATTTGGCTTTAGTGATGGCACCGGGGATACGCACGCCAAGTCCCGGACCCGGGAAAGGGTGGCGCCAGATCAGTTCATCGTCCATACCCATTTGCTTACCCACCCGGCGAACTTCATCTTTAAATAGTTCACGAAGCGGTTCAATGAGCTTGAATTTCATTTTTTCTGGCAAACCACCGACATTATGGTGAGATTTGATGGTTGCGGACGGTCCTTTGAAGGATACGGATTCGATCACATCGGGATAAAGCGTACCTTGAGCAAGATAATCAAAATCGCCAAGTCGAGCTGCGGTCTCTTCAAAAATATCTATGAATAAATTTCCAATGATCTTTCTTTTTGTTTCGGGATCGGTCACACCGTCCAATGCCTCAAGAAAGCGATCTTCGGCATCAACATATTCCAATTTTATTTTATAGCGGTCACGGAAGTTTTTTTGTACCTGTTCCGCTTCATGTAAACGGAGTAATCCATTATTTACAAAAACGCAGGTCAGCTGGTCGCCGATGGCTTCTTGCAGAAGCACGGCCACCACCGAAGAATCCACACCTCCGGATAATCCGCAGATCACGTGCTTGTCCCCTACTTGCTCCCGCACTTTATGGATCTCGGATTCAATAAAATTAGCGGGTGTCCAATTTTGTTCGCATCCGCAAATCGTAACGGCGAAATTCGCAAGTATTGTGCTGCCCTGATCAGTGTGAGCGACTTCGGGATGGAACTGTATGGCAAAAATGAGACGAGCTTCATGGCGGATCGCTGCGATCGGTGCATTGTCCGTATGCGCGATCACGGTAAAACCATCGGGCATGACATCCACACGATCACCGTGACTCATCCAGACATTGAGTTCCTCGTTTTTATCTATTCCCTCAAAAAGTCCCGTATTATCATCGATCTTGAGATATGCCCGTCCGTATTCGCGATGATCGGCACGAGCAACTTTTCCATTATATCGTTGACTTAGGAGCTGTAACCCATAGCAAATACCCAGCATTGGAATACCGAGATCAAAAATACGTTCATCGGGATGAGGTGCTTTTTCGTCATACACACTCGAAGGTCCGCCGGATAGAATAAGTCCCTGCGGATCAAAATCTTGTATTTTTTCAAAATCCACATTATAGGGATGGATCTCACAATATACATTGGCTTCACGAATGCGCCGTGCGATCAATTGCGTGTATTGAGAACCAAAATCAAGAATGAGAATTTTGTTGGAGTTCATATATAATACTTCCTTATTATTTAAATAAACATCTTCATCTTATAATCAATCAGAGGCGACTCTAGAGTCGCCCGTACATTTTCAGATATTGGTATTCCTATAAAAAAGTGGACACATAGTTAAGCCACAAAACATGGTTGAT
>CAYNBL010000054.1:0-15548 GCA_964395205.1 uncultured bacterium
TATAATTACTAGGGACCCGAAAAAGTGTAAACGATGTTATGAGATTCGCCAAGTAGGCAGTAGGCAGAAGAATCAACTCTCAGAAAAAAAATCACGTCATCCCGGACTGGATCCGGGATCTAATTAATTTCATTCCTTTGTAATATTACTATTCGATCAATAAATGAGATCCCGGATAAGATTGCCACGGGCAATCATTCTGGGATGACATGTCACCTCTTTTTTTACCACATAGCCATCCGAATCTCCAACACATAGCCATCCTGAATTTATTTCAGGATCTCTCTGTCAATGTGATTCTCAAATATATTAATGAATACAGTAGAAATATATTTTAAGCCAATCTTTTGTGCATCATAATTCTCACAGAGATCTCCCTTCGGGACCCCGCCAGCCGGCGGGCTGAACAAATCTGCATTGCAGATTTGTTCAGGATGACTACCTCGGAAGCATCGTAGCTTTCTCATTTGTCAATTAACCATTGCTAATTGAATTGTCAATTGTCCTTTATCAATTGTCAATTGATTAACTTTGCCTTTTAGGCATTATAAGTTTAATTTACTTCATGAGAAAAATACACTTTATCTTAGTCTTGATATTTTTCATCGCTTGCACTAAAACCGGCGATTACTCAACTTTTCCCGGCGGCCGGGTTCCCGATCAGGAAATTTGGAATGCCGTGATCACGGTGACCCGGGGCGGCGAAGCTGAAAGTCGTATTTATGCAACCCATATTGTACAATACCCGAATTCAAATGATATGATCATCAGCGATAGCATGCGAATTGATTTTTATAAGGACGGTTTGCATGAATCATACCTCACTGCAGACAGCGGTCTGGTAAACGATAAAAGTGATAATATTGTCGCTATCGGACATGTCGTAATGGTCTCGGATAGCGGTTTTACGGCTTATACGGACAGTCTGTTCTTTATTAACGACAGCAATAAGGTCTATACCAACAGCGCCATCCAGATCTTTTCAAAAGAAGATACCCTTTACGGCACCAATTTTGTTTCGGATACCAAATTCGAGAACTGGACGATCTTTAACCCGCTTGGGAAGACAAGACGACAGTTTGATGAGTAATTCCTTGCACAAGGAATTGTCATCCTAAACGAATAATAATCATTTTTATTAGTCACCCTAAAACGATGTCTGTGAATCCCCAAACATAGTCACCCTAAAACGATGTCCTTGAATCCCAAAACATAGTCATTCTGAAACGGTGTCCAGTGGACACCGGGGTTCAGGATCTCTCTGAGAATGTGACAGGGGTCACCGATTAAAATTTACCATATTTTCATTTGATCAAAATACTTAACTTAAGACATGAAAATACACTATGTTTGCATTTTGAGTAATAAAATGAGAACAACTTTATATATTGGTATTACAAATGATCTGGGAAGAAGAATATTTGAGCATAAAACGGGGCATGGTTCAGCATTCTGTAAGAAATACAATATTATAGACCTGCTATATTATGAAGAATATCCATCTATTGTTGATGCCATTACCAGAGAAAAACAATTAAAAAGCTGGCATCGAGAATGGAAATGGAATTTGATTAAAAAAGAAAATAAGAATTTGCTGGATATATCTAAAGATTGGTTTACAAGAGAAGAATACGAAAATATACGTGAATGTAAGAAATTGGATAAACTTGATGAATATTACAGAGTGCGTTGACACTCACAGAGGTCCCGAAACAAGTTCGGGATGACTATAGGTTGTGTCCGGAATGACCATTGGTTTAATTTAAGGTGATTATTGGAAATTCCGCTCAGAATGACAGGGCTCTCCTTCTTTAATTGTCCTCTGTCAATTTTCAATTGTCAATTGATTTGTTTTCCTTCCTCAAACATCGTATTTTTATTTGATGTAAAATAAATGAAGACATCAACAGGTAACACAAAAATGGCAAAGCTTCGCGCAGAAAAACTGGTTAAGGTCTACGGACGACGTCGAGTCGTGAACGAGATTGATATTGAAGCAAAAACCGGTGAGATCGTCGGTCTGCTTGGTCCGAACGGAGCAGGCAAAACCACGACTTTTTATATGATTACCGGCATGATCCGCCCAAACCAGGGAAAGATCTTTCTCGGGGACGAAGATATTACCACCTTGCCCATGTACAAGCGGGCGCAAAAGGGTATCGGTTACCTATCTCAGGAAGCATCGGTCTTTCGCAAACTTTCCGTGGAAGATAATTTACGACTGGTGCTTGAAATGTATATGAAAGATAAAAAAGAAATTCGTGATAAAATAGATTCCCTGATTGATGAATTTAAATTGGATCATGTGCGCAAGAATAAAGGCTTCGCACTTAGCGGTGGTGAACGACGCAGGACCGAGATCGCCCGGGCTCTTGCTACAGACCCCCAATTTATTCTTTTGGATGAACCCTTTGCGGGCATTGACCCCATTGCGGTGGAAGATCTTCAGGAAATGGTCGTGAATCTCAAGAACAAAGGTATCGGCGTGATCATTACAGACCACAATGTTCATGAAATCTTGTCTATTACCGATCACTCCTATCTGCTTTATCAGGGAAATATTCTGATAGCAGGTACCGCGGAATTTCTTGCTAACGATCCGGAGGCACGACGGCTCTATCTTGGAGCAAAGTTCAAGTTAGACCGTTAAACGGACTCATGAAACAGCAATTAACACAACAGCAAATACAGAAACTCGCTCCTCTGCAGCTTATGCTTGCGCGACTTTCTCAATTATCTCAAACCGATCTGGAGCGTGCTGTTCTGGAGGAAATTGAAAAAAATCCTCTGCTTGAAATGAATGACGATATGGGAAGTGACATTCTTCAGATAGAACGGAATGCGGTATGGCAGGGAGATGACGAGACACCTCGATCTTCATCTATGGATACGAGGGATATTACCCAAGCCGAAGAATTGGATTTTTTTGACCGCTTGTTGATACAAGCCAAGGAAGCAGGACTTAATGAAGAGGAAATCCTCGTTGCGGAGGAGATCATTGGTTCTCTGGATGAAAATGGCTTTCTGTCGGGAACGCCCATTGAAAATATCGCTTATAAGTTGTCTGTTGATATCGAAACTGCCGAAAAGGTCCTGAAGCAGATACAAAAACTTGGACCGGCAGGTATTGCAGCATGCGATCTTCAGGAATGCATGATACTTCAGTTGGAAGCGACTCACGAAAAACCTTTTGTGATCGAGATCATTGAAAAATATTTTGAGTCCTATATGGATGGCGAGTTCGATGAGGTCTGCAAAGAATTGTCTCTGAGTCAAGAAGATATTGAATACGCCGAAGAACAGATCGCCAAATTGAATCCCAAACCTGCGGCAGGTCATGGGGAATACCTGAAAAGGACGATCATTCCGGATGTTCTTCTGCGCGAAAAAGATGGGAATTTTTATGTGGCTCTCAATGAGACGGGCACACCGGACGTGCGTTTGTCCGAGACTTACTTGAAAATGTTGGACAATTCAGATCTGGATAAAGATGCAAAGCGATATTTGACAAGTCATAAGCAAGCTGCACAATGGTTCATACAAGCCATCGAGCAGCGAAAGCAGTCCATTATTGCCATTGCTCAATCCATTGTTCACCGGCAACGGGAAATGCTTACAGGAAAAAGAGAACATCCTGCTCCTATGATCATGAAGGACATAGCTGATGATACCGGTCTGGATATTTCCACCGTATCGCGGGTGGTGAATGGCAAATACATGCAGACACCTTTGGGAATGTACGAACTACGATATTTTTTTAGTGAAAAAGCCGAACGCAGCGATGGGAATGAAGCATCGATCCGCGACTTGGAACAAGACCTGATCAAGATCATTGAAAACGAGGATAAATCAAAACCGCTAAGCGATGAATCTCTACAGATCGCTTTGACGGAAAAGGGATATAACATTGCACGCCGGACCGTCGCAAAGTACAGGGAAAAAACGGGGATACCCGGTTCGCGCGAACGGCGTAAAACATAAAAGGAATTGACATGGAGACTATCTATGGAACGACCATCTTGGGAGTTCACCGGAACGGAAAAGCTGCAATAGCCGGCGACGGACAGGTGACCTTGGGAAATACGATCATGAAAGCTACGACGATCAAAGTAAGAAAATTATACGACAATAAGGTATTGGCCGGATTTGCCGGTGCAACGGCTGATGCATTTTCACTTTTTGAAAAATTCGAGAATAAGATCAAAGAATACAAAGGTGATCTGACTCGTGCTGCCGTGGAAATGACCAAAGAATGGCGGCGGGATAAATATTTGCAAAAACTTGAAGCTTTACTTATCGTGATGGATAATAAAAAAGGCTATATATTAAGCGGTAGCGGTGATGTTATCGATTCGGATGACGACTTATATGCCATCGGGTCGGGCGGTTCATATGCACTGGCGGCGGCACGGGGTTTGGTGGCAAACACCGAACTGAGCGCTGCGGAGATCGCCAGAAAAAGTTTGGAAATAGCCGGATCCATCTGTATTTACACAAATGACCACATTACAGTTTTGGAGTTAGATTAATGAAATCAATGACACCTAAAGAGATCGTTACCGAACTCGATCGTTATGTGATCGGACAGGATAAAGCAAAGCGCTCAGTTGCGATTGCGCTTCGCAATCGCTGGCGCCGCCAACAGGCCGATGAAACCATCCGTGACGAAATATCTCCCAATAATATTATTATGATAGGCCCGACCGGCGTAGGTAAAACCGAGATCGCTCGTCGCCTCGCTACCTTGGCTCAATCACCTTTCATCAAGGTGGAAGCCACAAAATTTACCGAGGTCGGTTATGTCGGTCGCGATGTGGAATCCATCGTTCGCGACCTGACTTATATGGCCGTGGATATGGTCGAAAAAGAACATGAAGAGCTGGTCAAACAGCGTGCCGAAGAATTGGCGGATGTTCGTATCATGGATCTTCTTTTTCCCGTTGAGAAAAAAGAATCCATGGATCCGGAAGAAATACAACGCATTGATAAAACCCGTGATCGCCTGTATGACATGTATCGCGAAGGAAAATTCGATGACCGCTATATCGAGATCAATACATCCGCCAAGAAACCCAATATCGCCGGAATATCAATTTTAGGACCTTCAGATGGTGGTATGGGCGGTGATATGATGGACAACCCCGGAGATTTTATCAATGAAGCCATGAGCAATCTTCTGGGTAATAAAAAAGGTCCGAAAAAGAAAAAGATGAAAGTTCCGGAAGCCCGGAATATCTTGATCGAAGAAGAATCACAGAAATTGATCGACAAAGTAAAGGTTCAGGATGAAGCGATTGACCGTGTGCAACATCATGGCATCGTCTTCATCGACGAGATCGATAAGATCACGACCAGTAACGAAAGCAAAGGTGTTGATGTAAGTCGCCAGGGCGTTCAGCGTGATCTACTTCCCATTGTGGAGGGTTCGACCGTTAAAACACGCTATGGTTTTGTTAAGACCGATCATATCCTTTTCATCGCATCAGGCGCATTTCACACCAGTAAACCTTCGGATCTTATTCCCGAGATGCAGGGTCGTTTTCCTATTCGTGTGGAACTTGACAGTCTGACGACTGAGGATTTTGTTAAGATCCTCACACACCCACAAAACGCTTTGATCAAACAATACCAGGCGTTGCTCGGTTCTGAAGAAGTGGAATTGGTTTTCGAGGAAGATGCTATTCATGAGATCGCTGTGAAAGCAACAGAAGTCAACGACAAGACCGAGAACATCGGTGCGCGTCGTTTACATACCATCATGACGCAGATCCTGGATGATATTATGTTCAATGCACCCGATGGGCGTAAAAAGATCGTTATCAATGCCAAACATGTCAAAGATTCTTTGGATGCTATTGTCACCGACGATGATCTAAGCAGGTATATTTTATAATGATATTCGAAAAGTTAAGATTGAAAATGTGGGTGAATGCTTTGCGGAGGCGTAAAAAGATCTTGTCATTCAATAAACCTGTCAGTTTACAGGGGCAGATGAATAATGCTTCGCGCATATGTATCTGTATGCCCCATGATCCCGATAAATTCTACGAAGCCAGAGATTGTCTTCACACGATCAAAGGTTCCGATCACTGGATCCTACTGGTACTGGGACGCGACATGGAACCGCTGGCCGAGCATTCGGGCAAAACGGAAGTATATCCTCAAATATCAAAAGCACCTTTTCCCATTAAGGAAGAAAGTGTAAAAAATATCCCGGCTAAGTTCGACATCGCGATTGATCTGTCACCCAAACCTACGCCTTTGACGGCTTACATTACCGGTACACGTGGCAAGAAAATGACCATCGGTCTTCAGAGTGGTGAATTGGATCAGTTCTATACTGCGCTGGTGAATTCGCATGACGATTATAAAACATCTGTAAAAACGATGCTGGGTCTTGCGGGACTTATAATTTGTAACGAGTGACGCGAAACGCGTGACATGTTCGTGAAACGAAAGACGTAAAATGTAGATGAAAAATGAAAGGGTTCGAAATGTCGAACCCTTTTTTGTAAGCGATCATAAATTGTTATTTAGACACATCAGAATCTTTTCATATCCAATAAACATAATGCGTCATCCCTAACCTAAACTAGTCATCCTGTCCGCCAGCTGGCGGATCAGGATCTCTGTGTCAATGTGATTCTCAAAAAATATTAATGAATTTAATATCAATTGACCTCAGACCAATCTTTCGTGTATCGCATAAGTTTAATATTCAACCACGCTGTGGTTGTGATTTCAAGGGGGTGCGATATTTCTACTATGTTGGACCGCTCTGCGGTCTTTTTATTATTCAACCCCGTCGGGGTTGAACAAGTTCAGGATGACATCTATTTGTTTGTTGATATATAAAACCCCGGGTTTATACCCAGGGCTATTGATATTAAATCTCAACCTTAATCTCAGCCTTAATCTTAATCTTAATCCTACTCCGCAGCCTTCTTTATCATCTCGATCTCAAGCGCCGTCAATTTTTTCCATCTGCCGGGTGCAAGTTCGTTAGCGGTGATGCCGGCAAAGGTATTGCGATGAAGCCGGTAGACACGGGTTTCATAATGATGGAATATGCGTTTGACTTCGCGTTTTTTTCCTTCTTTGAGGACCACGCTGTAATGAGTGCGCTTGCGGTTTAAGGGTATGACTTCTCCCTTGACCTTGTCACCATTGTCTTCAAGGATGATACCTTTGGGTAATTCCTTTTCAATGTTGCCTTTCGGTTCATGACGCAGGAGAACTTCATATTCCTTTTCAACCCCGTGCTTTGGGTGCGTGAGCTTGAAATTCAGATCTCCGTCATCGGTAAGCAATAAGATGCCGGTCGTATCTTTATCCAATCGTCCCACAGGGACAACATTCAAAACATTGGGAAGCAGATTCATAACGGTCAATGCATTGTGAGGGTCTTTTCGTGATGTTACATAGTCTTTGGGTTTATGTAATTTTATGTAAGTGAAATTGCCTTTCAGCTTTACAAGGTCTCCGTCTACACGGATTTCAACACTCAACTCATCGATCTGGGCGCCGGGAGTAGTGATCGTTTCACCATCCACTTTTACACGTCCTTGAAAAATAAGTTCATCACAGTTTCGTCTTGAATCAACGCCGCAATGGGCGAGAAATTTATTTAATCGCATTGGCTTTCTCTCTTGTTTCGAGTAATGAAGTTCGCAAATTCAGAAAAAGATTTGCGAGCAAGGCTGGCATGTACATATTGTATTCGGAATCCCGAAGTGTTGCTTCGATCTTTTTGATCATTTCAAAATAGGGGAATCCGGGATAAAATTTTACAAAATTATTCAACTCACTGATCAAATGCGTATTGATCAATTGTTCATTTGCATCGGGAGTTGAGGCGAGTAATTGGGCATCACGTAACCAGAAGACCATAAAGCGCAGGTTGTTTCTGAACTCGGCCGGTTCTGATTTTGCCATGGCGGTGTAATTTTCTATCAATTGAGTAATATCAGCGGTCGTAACCCATCGTCCACTGACCTTTCCGCCCATCATGATGCGCCAAAAGTCCAGAATTGTGGTATCCACTTCCGAAAAATCAGCTTCCATTAAGGTCTTGGCGTGCTGAACATTCCCTGCACTCAGTCGTGCGATACGCTGCGCCGTTGAATCGTCTATGCCTCTGGATATAAGATATTCTTTAAGTAGAATATCCGGGACGGGGTTGAATTTTACGATCTGGCAACGGGACCGAATGGTGAGAGGGATCATGTCCAATGAACCGGTTGTCAAAATAAACGTGGTGTGGGCCGGGGGCTCTTCCAGTATTTTCAATAAAGAATTCAACGCTTGGATATTTGCTTTCTCGGCCTGCAGCACCAGAACGACCTGTCGACCGCTTTCAGCGGGTTTCATAGCCAGTTCTTTTTTAATATGGCGAATGGATGAGATCAGTATCTGGTTTGCGCCCGGAATCGTGATGTCGCGGTATGGATCGCGGGTCAGTGCCTCCCGCTCATCCTGCATGGCAATAAAATCCGTTTCAGAAAGTCTGGCATAAGGATCGTTTTCCGAGGGATTCTTTCCACGAGGCATGGCATGAATAAGATGCAGATTGGGGTGATTCAAATGCTTCATCTTTGTACATGAAGCACAGACACCGCAGGCATTCCCATCCTTGGGATCCTGGCACAACAATAAGGATACAAGATTTAAAGCCATGCTGACCTTACCGGCGCCTTCGGGACCGGCAAAAAGGTAGGCCGAACCGATTCGCTGTGAATCGATCAGTCCGCAAAAACGTTCCGCAATGGTTTGTTGTCCGATGAGTTCATAGATCATGAGGGATTCAACAGCTCCTCTGCCGTGCGCAAACTGGCATCAGTGAGAGTTTCACCACCGACAAGGGCTGCGATCTCTTGCACACGTTCGTTCGCGCTAAGTTCTTGTATTTCGGCAAAGGTCTCATTGCCTTTGCTGTATTTTCCCACCCGGTAGTGACGTTCGCCCATTGAGGCGATCTGCGGCAAGTGAGTGATACATAATATTTGATGGTGTTTTGCAAGATCTTTGATCTGTTCGCCAACCACGTGAGCAATGCGGCCCGAGATGCCGGAATCGATCTCATCAAAGATCAAGGTGGGCATTTCATCGTGCTCGGCAAGCACGGCTTTGATCGCCAACATGATACGTGAGATCTCTCCACCGGATGCGATCTTGATAAGCGGTTTAAAGTCATCACCCGGATTGGTGATGATCAGGAATTCCACGTCATCAATTCCATTGATGCCGGGTTCAACTTGTTTACCCTTGAAAAGAATATAAGATAGATTTTCCGTTTCTTTCTGACGAAGATCAACTTTGAATTTTGCATTTGGCATCCCCAAAAGATGCAGGCGACTCTCGATATCACGTGAAAACGTCTTTCCTGTTTCCTCAAGGACTTTATGAAATACATCCGCTTTCTTGGCAAGTACCGACCGGGCGCTTTCGAGTGTTTTGGATAATGCTTCAAGCCGCGTATCGTAATCTGCTTCGGAACTCATTTCATCTTTCAGCTGTTCGTAATATTCGCAGAGTCGGTCAAAGTCCATGTTGTGTTTGCGCATCTGGTAATTGATGGCGCCAACACGGTCCTGTAAATGTGCAAGTTTCTCGGGATCATATTCCATGGTGTCGCGGTAGTTGGCCATAGAGCGTCCGACTTCCGTCAGAGAGATCAATGCGCTTTGCAGTTCTTTGGATGTCTCCTGCTGTCCTTCGTCCACTCTCATGATCTCTTGCATATCTTGCTTCAATATTTCGATCTGGTTGATAATGGCATTATCGTCTTCATAAAGAGCACGTGCCAATTGATCGGCCGCCGTTGCCAGTTTTTCACTGTTCTCAAGCATTTGGAGTTCATGCTGAATGGTTTCCATTTCACCGAAAGATGGCTTGATCTCATCAAGTTCTTTAAAATGAAATTCGCGCAGTTCCCGTTCGCGCATATAGGTGTCGCGGGATTTTAAAAGTTCTTGGTATTGTCGGAGTTGCTGTTTGAATAGTTGGTAGGCTTCCCGGTAATCGCTGATCACCTGGCGGTCGCCGACGCATTTTCCGAGATATAAAAGATGATTTTTGGGCTTGAATAATTTTTGGTTCTCATGCTGTCCGTGCATTTCCACAAGATTTGCGCCGATAATTTTTAACGCGGCAAGAGGAATAAGTTCGTCATTAAAAAAGGCACGGGATTTCCCTTTTGCACTGACTTCACGACGAATAACAATATCGCCGCCGGCATATTCCAACTCCGCGGCTTCCAGGGTTAGTTTGACTTCCGGGGTGAGATTGAGCTGGTCGAAGTGAGCTTCAACCGCGGCTTTTTGCGTGCCCGTACGTACCATGGAGATGTCTGCGCGCGTTCCGAGAGCCAATCCAAGAGCATCAATGATAATAGATTTACCTGCCCCGGTTTCTCCGGTCAACATGGAAAGCCCGCGGCCCAGTGCGACCTCGACTTCCTGAATAATGGCAATATTGTTGACGCTGAGTTTTTGTAACATATCTATGCTTCGGTTTTCTCTTCTTCCGGTTTTCTCATAAGGTCTTCTAAAGTCTGCGGTTGGTGATCACCATGTGAAAACAATTCATCTAATTCGCGGGTCCTTGGCAGGTCCGCCGATGTCGCCAGTCCGAAATATCTTAAAAATTCTTCTGTGGTTGCATAGAGCAGGGGACGGCCGGGAGCTTCCGAGCGACCTGAAACAGTGATCAATTCACGTTCCAGTAAGGTGCTCAGCACAGCAGAGCAGTTCACACCGCGCACGCGTTCGATCTCGGGTTTACTGATCGGTTGCTTATAGGCGATCACTGCCATGGTCTCAAGCGCAGCGTAGGTCAGTCGAGCTCTCACATTACGGTTGATATAATTACGGACCACATTTTCGTACCGATTGATGGTGACGATCTGGAATCCTTTTCCGACTGGCATGATATAAAAAGCGTGTTGATTTGATTTGTAGCGATCGTTCAATGCCTCAACCGTTTCAGCAAGATCGATGCGATGTCCGTCATCAATGCATTCTTTCAATCGTTCGGGGGTCAGCGAGACATCAGAGGCAATGAGTAGAGCTTCTACAAGTTGCATATCAATTATTGAAATATTTTGATCAGTCAAATCAGTCTCCCGCTTCTCGTTGTTCAATAAGAAAATCATCAAAGGTGTCGCCTTGAAGTACACGAATATACTGGTTCTTCATCATGTCAAGAAGTGCAATAACCGTGACGATCAAAATAAGCTTGCTTTTGATATCCTTGATCAGTGTGGAAAAATTCACACGCGGTGATCGATGCAGATGAGAAAAAATAAAATCAACTTGTTCAGCAATACTGGAGCCTTCAGCTTCGACTTCATGAGGATTTGACTCTTCAGGCATGCGATCCAAGGCTTGTTTATAGGCATTCAGAATATCAAAAAGCGATACGTGGTTCAAAGCATCTTCGGGTAAAAGATCATGATCGATATAATTCCAGTTGGGCTTCCGGGGAAATTCACCGGCATGCTGGGCTTCGAGTTTCTGCAATTCGCTGCCAATCTCTTTGAAATACTGGTATTCCAAAAGACGTTGGACCAACTCGGTCCGGGGATCCTCGATCTCATCGTTCTCAATACCTTCTTTGATCCGTGGGATCAGCATCTTTGCTTTGATCTGCATGAGCATAGCTGCCATGTCAACAAATTCGCCGGCAAGCTGTAAATTAAGAGTGGTCATCATGTTCAAATACTCAAGATAATCCCGTGTCACTTTCATGATGGGAATATCATAAATATTGATCTCGTCGCGCTTGATAAAGTACAAGAGCAGGTCGACCGGGCCCTCAAAAACATCCAAATGGATCTTGTAGCTCATTCTGTCTTTAATCCTTTTTACATCTTATAAAAATACGATTATTTGGGGAAGAATAAAACAAAATTATAACAATTGACAGAGGACAAAGGACAATTGAGGATGTAAAGAAAACTGTCATCCTGAGCGGAATCTCCTATAATCATATAAATCTTAACCTATAGTCATCCCGAACTTGTTTCGGGATCTCTGTGAGTGTCACGCTCCTCTATAATATTCATCGAGGTCAACCATTTTTTTACACTCATTGATGTTTTCGAAATCTTCGCGTGTAAACCAATCCTTTGATAGATCATTTAAATGTTTGTTATTCGATTTTATTAAATTCCATTTCCAATCTCGATGCCAGTTCTTCAATTGTTTCTCCCTTCCTATTGCTTCAACAATTGAGGGGGTATTCTTCATAAAACATCAAATCTCTTATATTATATTTTTTACAGAATGATGAACCATGTCCAGTTTTATGTTCAAAAATCCTTCTTTCAAGATCATTTGTTACTCCTATGTATAGAGTAGTTCTTATTTTATTGCTGGCAATGTAAACATAATATAGCTTCATGCTCAAATTTAATGATTATTTAATAAGGATATTACTGGGAATTTTAAAAGGTGTTGCGCATCACATTCTCAGAGAGATCCTAAACAAGACATCCGCCGGATGCCTTTTCAGGATGACTAATAATGTTCAATAAGTGTAATTTGTAGTTAGCACATTACAATTTTGCATAGGCATGAATAGATCCTTCACTGCGTTCAGGATGACAGCTCCTTTCTCACATCTCACACATCACCACTCGTCACACGTCACGCGTCACATGTTACTCGTCACTTAAAATTGCTCCATAAAAACAAAGCGGACAAATATTGCCCGCTTTAGTTCTTGAAATGTCTTTGCTAATTATATAGCGTCCGTCTCCACAACTTTGGCCAAAATATCAGCGTACTGGATCAGGAGATATTTGGTGCCGTTGTATTCGACTTCGTCACCGCTGAAGCTTTTGTAGAGAACAACATCGCCGACTGCAATTTCGCAGTCCTCAATATTGCTGACGGCCAAAACTTTTGCAGTGGTCTTTTTTTCCGAGGCGCTGTCGGGGATAATGATCCCGGATGCTGTCTTTTGTTCACCTTTTTCTTCTTTGATCTCAAGAAGAACGTATGGATTAACCGGTTGTAATTCTTTCATAATATAATTCCTTTCGTGTTTTATGCTTTTATATTGAGCAATTGATTGATACGTGCTTTGTCGAACCCGACAATGATCTGTCCGTTAATATCGGCCTGAGGGACTCCGCGTTGACCGCTGCGTTTGACTAGGTCTTCGGCGGCTTTCATATCCCGCGAAACATCTACATCGCGAAAAACGATCTGATGGTCCTTGAGATAATTCTTCAGCGTTGTACACCAGTGACAGGTCGGGGTCGAATAGACGGTCACGCGTTTCTGCGATTTTTCATTCCCCTCGGATGTCCCTTTGGAAATACTTACATGCTCAAAGATATTGATGTAGTGCCCGTTTTCGTTGCAGCCTTTGACAATATTCTTCAGACTGCCATGCTCAAAGATCAATAAGTTGGGAACGCTTTCGATCCCGTACTGCGGATGAATGTCCCGAACCTCAGAAACATCTGCGCAAAGCAAAGTGATTTCTTTCACTTTTTCCGCGGCATCCCGGATATTGGCGTACGCGCAATCGCTGGCTTCCGTGCCCTTTTTATAGAGTAGGAGGTACACCGTCTCCGAGCTTTTCAACTGCGCTTCCAGTTCACTCAGTGACCGGATCGCTTTCAATGTCTTCATATTTAGCTTCTTCGTTGCGTTTTGGCCTTCCTTAACCCGCAAAATCAAGAACTTCTTTTCACGGTCATAAATTTAACATGTTTGAGGTGAAATTCAAGAAAAATTATTTGATTGGTGTAACGAGGGACACGGAAACTGATAGGTGGGTTGGATTTAAGAAATTATATGTGGATTTTACTAAAAATATTCAGGCAAAATAAATGAAACGAAAAAACAGTTTGCGAAAAATCAATTATGACTATTCTACACCGGGGAAATATTTTATAACCTTTAACACTTGGCAAAAAAGGCATACTTTAGGAAAAATCATCAATGGAGAAATGCAATTAAATGATTATGGAAAGATGATTGAATTAACATGGTTAGATCTTATAAATCACAATTCTAATATCACTCTCGATGAATTTATTATTATGCCCAATCATTTTCACGGGATAATAATTTTAAAGCGACAGAACGGGCGGATTCCAAATCCGCCCAATAAAGGGCGGAACAGGGTTCCGCCCCACGGCAACGCGCACGGGCGGATTCCAAATCCGCCCAATAAAGGGCGAAACAGGGTTCCGCCCCAACATAGATCTCATGGATTATCAGAAATCATTAGACAATTAAAAGCATATTCGACCAGACGCATTAACATATTAAGAGGAACACCGGGGAAACCCGTTTGGCATAGAGGATTCAACGATAAGATCATTTGGACAGACGAACAACTATCAAATACACGGAGATATATCAAAAACAATCCAATAAACTGGCAAAAAAACAAAACTCACCATGTTAAATAATATCATTATTGGTTTTTATAAAGAATTCTTCTAATTTATTCATTGAGTTTTCAAACAAAGGATCTCTTATGAAAAAGAAAGACGTCGCATTAGTCCTATCCGGCGGAGGAGCAAAAGGATTTGCCCATGTGGGTGTGATCCGCGCGCTGGAACGCAATGGATTTAATATTTGCTCGGTGGCCGGAGCGTCTATGGGATCACTGGTCGGTGGACTTTATGCCACGGGCGAGCTGGATGATTTCGTCAATTTTATGGAAGATCTCGATTTTCGTGAAATGATAAAAATGGTGGATATTACACTTGGCAATAAGGGACTGATCAAAGGCGATAAGGTGATCGCTCAATTGAAAGAACTTATCCCGGATCGGAACATCGAGGATCTTAGGATCCCCTTCTGTGCCCTTGCCACCGATATTGTGAGCGGTGAAGAGAAGGTGTTTACCAGCGGTAAATTATACGATGCCATTCGTGCGTCCATTTCGATCCCTACGGTTTTTACGCCGCATATCATCGACGGGCATCACTATGTGGATGGGGGAGTGCTTAATCCTATTCCCGTGAATCATGTTAAGCGCAAGAAACGAGATATCGTAGTCGCGGTGAACGTGAATGCCAATATTCCCGTTGAAAAGAAACCCGCGCTAAAAAAGACGGAACGGAAAGTCCCCGAACAACTTAAACAGTTACTTGAAAAGATCGAAGGCCTGATTCCCCAGCATCATACGGATAAAATCGGGTTGTTCAACCTGACCTCTAAAAGTCTGAACCTGATGATCAATCAGATCTCCGAACTGACCCTAAAATTAGATCCCCCCGATATTGTGGTTGATCTGCCGACAGAAGCCTACGGCACCTTTGATTTCTACAAAGCCAAAGAGATCATCGAAAGCGGTGATGTGGCAGCTGAGGAAGCAATAAAGAAATATTTACGTAAAACGTAAAACGTAAGAGGAAAAGACCTTCCGGCTGGCGTCCGAACGTAGAGAGGATCTGCCGGATGGTCGGAAAAGAATGAAGAGGAGAGTGGGAGAGCGGGAGAGCGGGAGAAGAGGATGTACCGTTTGTACCGTCAAAACATAGGTAACACTTTACCTTCAATACATAGGTAACACTTTTT
>CAYNBL010000055.1:0-15389 GCA_964395205.1 uncultured bacterium
CTGTAAATCCGATTTTAGTAAAATAATACTTGTTTTGGTCTTGGTAATCGGGGCGAATGGCAGGCAAGTTCAGGATGACGGGGTAGAGTAGAAAAGGGAGGTAGAGACAAGGCATTGCCTTGTCTTGTTTCTATTAATTATAATTCAATAAAATTTAAAGGTGCAGTATTATAACCCCAAAAAAGAAAGGCTGTCAAATGACAGCCTTTCTTGTATACTAATTTGGTAGACTTGTTTATTTCAGGAAGGTCATCTTCTTGACATCAACAAAGTCGCCGGCGATCAATCGGTAAATATACATACCGGTTGCTACGCCATTACCAAAGTCATCACGACCATTCCAAACGATCTTCTTATACCCGGCATCAATATTACTGTTGCTGATCAAGGTGCGTACCTTGCGTCCGGTAATATCGTAGATGACCAATGATACATCCGTGATTGACGGAAGATCAAAACTGATCGTCGTTACAGGGTTGAAGGGGTTCGGATAGTTTTGATGTAATGCAAATTCAACAGGAACACCGTCGATGGCTACTTCAAGAGTATCATCATTATACCAGTAAGTATATTCGGCAGCTACTGTCGGAACTACAAGTACACGATTAGGTCCACCACTAGGGAACTCAGAGGTATCCCAAGAACCATTAATACGGAACTTGAAATTCTCTGTTCCGTATGGTATCATCGGAACTGTGATTGAGTAGGTTGTATCACTGTCATAATCAGTCATAATATCGCCCGAACCATCCCAACCATTGAAACTACCAGCTACGTCAACATAGTCCAATAGATTGAACGCACCATCAGCAAATTGTTTTTTCATGATGACATTAAGTGTAATGTCAACAGGTGAAAGAACTTTACGTTCTGTAAGTCCGTCGATGTATAGAACAACATCTTCGTCAACTGAACTCTGCAGGTGTAGATCACAAATTGTTACAGTTTCGCCGGTAAGAACACCGTTACCGGTGGCCCAGCCTTCAATTTCGTCATTAGAAATATCAAAGCTTACAACTTGCCAATCAGTTGCACAAAGTGAAACTGATTTCCACATATTGCGTTCATAACCATCGTCTTTAACTGTAAGTGCGATATCAACTTTACCTGTACCTTTAACCATAAGAAAAATAGTTGAATTAGCATTTACGGTTTTAGAGTAAGGATATTTAACATACTCTCTTACAAACCAGCCTCCATCAACAGCAGGATCATCAAGTAGAGTCAGTTTACCTGATTTTGTACCTTCATAAGCTTCGTCTGCTGAAGCAACTAATGATGAAGTCGCGAGAATGCCATTAGTCGAACCTGAGTATGTAGGAAGATTAGTAAAGTAAGATAATGTACCTTCAAAACCCTCTATCAACAGACCAGCATCTTCAGGATGTGCATCGCTGAACGGGATATAAACCGTTTGATCCTTGGTTGTATCTGTTATAGATATTGTAGCACCCGGAGTAGTAAGACCGCTGCAAACCAAAGCTACACGACTGTCTTCTACAAATGGAGCTGAGATCATAACAGCATTTGGAGCTATTAAATCAACAGCAGTCGGTGTAATAACACCCGGTGCAGACAAATCAAGAATGCTAAAGTTAGCAATTGCGGGAGCATCCAATGGTAGATCAAATTCAACGTAATAGGTAGGTACACCATCTACGAGAACAACATCAGCATTGACGAGCACAGGCGGAGCCGGGAAATCGAATGTGAAGGTAACGGTATCACTGTTTGTGAAATCATTACTTTCATCTGTTGCTTTAACGTATACCGAATAAGTACCGTTCATTTCGTATGGAGTATATTCATCTATAGGAATATACATGAAGGTATCTTGGGTGATCATTTCATCTTCAGGTCCATCACTAGCGAACATGATTTGATATGTTACCGAATCACCCGGAGGGATAGTATCGATAGAGGATGTCCAATTAGCGAGGAAGGTTTTGACTGAATCGCCACCTTCGCCCATGGGCATATCATAGAATCCGGGATCGTCCAATGAGGCATAAGTGGTACCGTCAATCGGATTTACGATCGAAAATTCACCGGGAGGTGTATTCGGATCAAAGTCTTCAAGACTTCTCGGCAATATTTGAGCACCGTAGTAATCACCGACGATACCGGTAATGTTGATTGGCCAAATCTCTGGAGTTGGCGTACCGTCAATATCGGTATCTTTATCGATATAGCAATAGAGTGTATCGCCATATTTATCTATTAAGTCGAAACCTTTGTTCGATCCGGCAGTTTCAGGCCAACCCAAACCGGTATCAAGAGAGTCACAGCCTTTGACCACAACAAGTTGGCCTTCATAAGCTTCTCCATCTAAATCACTTGCTCTGACTTCTACCGGTTCAACGATATTTCCCGTACTCAATACGGCATATTCAACATTCGTGACTTCGATCAATCCACCATAAATATCAATTTCACCGTAAACAACCAGTTCATCACCCACAGCTACATTTTGTGCGGTGTTGTAATCATAAACAGCAATACCTGCCGTTTCATCTTGTATATAAACAGGACCGGCAGAACCGTATTCGGTTGTAGTGGTTGCAATACCTTTGACTAAAACCATATAGCCTTCAGCGACGCCACGTGCGTCAGCAACGGTTGACAAACTTGTATTTACATAATTATCATCAAAAGAAAATTCATCAATCAGAACAGTTGCTGCTCCACCTTTGCTTTGTCCGTTAAAGTAGAGTGTACCTGTTTCATTTTCGGCATAGCCAATAACGGTAAAGGTAACAAATGCTGTATCTGAAATACAGGAAACCTCAAAATCACTGTCGGCAAGTCCGTCAACACCGAGATTCAGATATTTTGTAGGATCATCTGCAAAACCGCTTGATTGGATTCTGGCAGTTACCTTGAACATCGTACCGGGAGTAGCATAGACAGGAAGACGGGCATCAATTGTCCAACCACCATCAGATAGGGTTAAACAAGTATCGCCATCAGCCCAAACTCTGCTGGTCCAACCGCTGTTGGCTGAGGTCCAGCGATATACATGGTTACCATCTGAGAAATCATCCATAAAATCATTTGGAGGAAATTCACCAAGGTAAATCATTGTGTTTTTAGCAAAGACTTCCCACTCGGAATTTGAAGTTGTTGTACCTGCGGCATCAGCCCAGTTCAGGTTACCTTTAACCACACTTCTTTTTCTCATAAGTGAATGATCTTGTGTGCCCTTTTCAATTCCGGCAACATCCCAAGCTGAGCCCGGATCGTAAAACGGGAATCCAATGACATCTGTTTTGTGCCATGTTGTACCACCATCGGGTGTATACTCAACAGCTCGTGCGTCGTCACCATTGTGATGAACAGCGCTCGGATAGCCTAGAACTTCGTCAGCTTCAAGGAAATCAACTAATGAGGAATCTGCATCTTCATTTAATAATACCCATACATCACCGGCTGCTAAAGTAGCTCCAGTGGGGAATGTATGCCAATATTTCCATTCACTGCCATTGTTGGTCTGGGCAATGCGGTAATCATCTAAGCTGATCTCTGCATCGGTACCATTGTAAATTTCAATGGCTTTATTGTTGCCTGAACCTTCAATGTATTCTGAGAAGAATACGGCAGGAACGTCAACAGGCATATCTTCTACACCAACACAAGCGACCGTAGTTGCTCCTGTATTGGCACCATAGATCTCATCATAACCGTCGCCATCGAAGTCACCGGCATAACGCATACCGTATACACCTTTAAAAGATGGACTGGTAATATTATCTAATTTCATCCAATGTGTTGAATCTGTAGGATCTGTACCAATAAACTCATGGTTAGTAAGATAAGAACCGCCACCGGAAGCATAAATATTCATTCTTCCGTTGCCGTCAAGGTCACCCATCTGAGTGGCTACACCACCAGATGTACCAAGATTATCAATTGTATGAACATCTGCTGTGGTCAAGTCTGCCAAAGCTGTATCTTCAGGACATGTTGTGACATAAAGTCTACCACCATCATACATGGATACGTAAGCTTCGTCACGGCCATCGCCATCAAGATCGTTTACCATAAAATCCCAAAAAGCAAAATCATCAAGACGATCCAAATCTGTTTGGATGTAGTTCACAGCAGTATAACTGTCAGCTGAATCATTTTCAACGATCAGCATTGCTCCATGGTCCCATGGGGCAAAAAGAACTTCGTTCATGCCATCGCCATTTAAATCAGCAATAACACCACCATAGGGTGAACCGCCAATAGGAAATGTTCCATATCTTCCATGTTCAAATTCGATCGTGGTTGTAATATTGTTGTCTGCAAATGATGTACCTGTATCGACTTGTGCAATGTAGAATTTATCATAGGCATTAAGAGAACCATTGTTACCAAAAATAATTTCTTCTACACCGTCTTTATCTACATCGCCAACTGTGAAATTCTCACAGTACCAGCGATTGGCAGTTACAAGAGCTTTGAATAATTGGACAGGAGCTCTCATTGAGTCACCGACTGTATCATATTCAAATGCCCACAGACCACCGGTAGCATCGCTTGTCGAGTTAACACTAACAAGCAATTCTTGCATACCATTGCCATCGAGGTCACCGTACGCAACGTGTCTTGTTGCCGTGGTATAGGAACCACCCATGTCAGGGGTTTCAAAGAATAGGGTCGCAGTATTGTCCCCATCAATTTCATAGACGTATGCTTTTCCAGATGTGCCATAAGAAGCTAACATAACCTCTTTATTGCCGTCCTGGTCAAAGTCACTTCCTACCCAAAGGTCACGGATAACTTCTGAACTAGCTTTTGCACCAACATCGAAACCTTCGATACCGGCAGCTACAGCAGCCATCGTATTGACCTTATAAGGTGAAGCTAACAGTACGTCGCCTTCCAAATTGGCTTGTGCCGCAAACCCAAATGCAGCAAAAACCAACATAAGAATAAGTACTTTTCTCATGTGTCTTCTCCTTCTGTTTGTTTTAAACATTATTTATCTCTTATGGCAAAAATATATGATGAATATATGAAGCATACAACAATTATTTAAGTTTGAATCGGGTTATTGATAAGTAAAAGCCAAGTTCAAAGGTTTGATTCCCGACTTGTGCCTCTTGGATGAAATATTAAAAAAAGATTATAATGATAGGCCTAATCTCAATACATAAGAAACATGAATCAAAAGATAAGGTGGTGTACGATTTTTTTCCATTCTTTCTCGACCATCCGGCAGATCCTCTCTATGTCCGGATGCCAGCCGGAAGGTCTCACGTTTTACGTCTTATGTTTCACGTTTCACGTCTTATATTTCTCCACCAGTTCCTGCATATCGCCCTTCAATAGGCCATACATGCCCATGTTGCGCAAAATTGCTGCCGGGTGGTAGGTGACGCGGAGGTCGGTATTATGATAATTATACGTAATCCCGCGCATATCTTTGAGAGCGTTTGATTCTCTTAATAGCGTATTGGCGGCAACGCGTCCGAGAGCCACGATCACATTCGGTTTGATCAGTTCGATCTGACGATGGAGGTAATTTTCGCATAATGCGATCTCCTCGGGGAAAGGGTCACGGTTCTGCGGTGGACGGCATTTTAATACATTGGCAATAAAAACATCCTGCCGAGAAATTCCCACTTCTTCCAATATTCTGTCTAGAAGTTTACCCGCCCTACCAACGAATGGAATTCCGGTTTTGTCTTCCTGTTCACCGGGTGCTTCGCCTACGAACATGATATCTGCATCGGGATTCCCGCCTCCAAAAACAAAATGATTGCGGGTTTTACCGAGTTCACATTTCTGACAGGTATGGATCTCTTCGAAATATGCTTTCAGCGGGTGTTCTTTGGGAGATGAAAATATTTCACGACCATAAACATCTCGCATGTATTCGAGAAAAGGGAGCTTTTCCTGCATGTTTAGTCTTTCGTTTTAGTAATGATTTGCCAAATGGCTTCCGCTATATCCGCCTTTGATTGAAGCGGTAAAGTCGTTTTTTTATGTTCTTTATTGATGATCGTGACCTGATTGGTATCTGTCGCGAATGCTGTGTCGCTTTTACTGGGATTATTGACCACGATCCAGTCTAGATTCTTTTTTTCCATTTTAGACATGGAGTTGGATAATTCATTTTCAACTTCCACGCTGAATCCGATGAGTAACTGGTCTTTTTTTTCTTTTCCCAATTGAAGTAAAATATCGTCTGTTTTTTTCAATTCAAGCGATTCGGGTATCAGGTGCTTTTTCAATTTCCCCTTTGCGGAGCTTACTGGTCGAATGTCCTCAACGGCTGCAGCCATCACAACAATATCCTGATCTTTATAAAGAGCCAGGACAGCTTTTTTCATTTCTTGTGCTGAAACAACATGCTGTGTTTTGCATCCTTGCGGGTCGGGGAGGGCAGTCGGACCGGAAATATAATTTACATTAGCACCGGCCTGAGCGGCAGCTTCGGCCAAAGCGATGCCCATTTTACCAGTAGATGGATTTGAAATAAAGCGGATATCATCGATGGCTTCCCGAGTGGGACCGCCGGTGATCAGAATGCGTTTATACGCGAGAGGATTTTTTTTTTGAGCGGAAAGTGCTTGTTCGAGGAAATGGATCAGAGTTTTTTCATCCGGAAGCCGTCCGATACCCCAGCCTTCTTCCGCTGTTGCCAATTCGCCGGTTTCCGGTTCAATAATATGATATTTCAATTCCCGCAATTGTTGCAGATTGCGCTGAACGACTGCATTTAAATACATGTTCTTGTTCATAGCGGGAGCAATGACGGTCTTTTCGGGTTTGGCTACAAGCAACATGGTGCTTAGGGCATCATCTGCTATACCTGCAGTTATTTTGCCTAGGATATTTGCCGTAGCCGGTATAACGGCTACAAGATCCGCGCGTTGGATGATATCAATATGACGGGTGCCGACAATATCACTTTTGGATGTGAACATGTCGGTGATCACTTCTTTTCCGGAAAAAGTTTCAAAGATCAAGGGAGTCATAAATGCTTGCGCGGACTTCGTCATAACGACGGTCACGTCGCAGTCAAGATCACGGGTCAATCTGCGAAGCAAGGGTGCGCTTTTATAGATCGCTATTCCGCCCGTTAATCCGAGAACAATTGATTTACCCTTGAGAACAGACATGCTTATTCTTCTGTTTCAGCTACTTTTTTTTCTGCTTCTACTTCTTCTTCGGGCTCTTCTTGCTTTTCGTATTCGAATTTGATGTTGCCCTGCTCATAATCTATCATGGCAAGAGAAGCGGGTTTTTCAAAAGAATTGAAATCTATATCGTTTTCAAATACTTCGTCGCTTTCAGGATCGATCATGTTTTGGATCGGGTAGTCTTCGCTCCGTTTTTGATTGATCTGTCGTGCGCGTTTAGCCATCACGGTGATCGCTTCAAAGATGTCGTCCGGGCGTTCGCCCTTGAAACGGAAATCTTTCTTCATTGGATTGCCTCCAGTTTATTCATAATAAGGGTCTCTATTTTATCGACCGTATCATTTAATTTATCATTTATTATGACGTGGTCAAACTTTTCTTTTTCTTTACGTTCTTCAGGTATACGGGACAGACGCTTCTGGATATGCTCTTCACTCTCGGTTCCACGGTCCCGTAATCTTTTCTCAAGAACTTTCATATCCGGAGCATCAATAAAAAAAGAGATGTTCTGTTCCGGGTATTCTTTCAGGACGCGTAAGGCGCCTTTTACATCTATATCAAGTATATATACTTTTCCCTCTTTTACGGCTTTTTCAAGAGGTTCGCGAGGGGTTCCGTATAAATCGTTGTGTACATGTTCAAATTCTATAAAAGCGTTTTTATCAATATTTTTTTCAAAGGTGCTTCTATCAATAAAATAGTAATGCTTGCCTTCGATCTCATTTTTTCGCGGTAAACGGGTTGTGCAGGAAACGGAGAAAAGCCATTCGGGATGTTTTTCTTTCAAAGCACGTATAATAGTGGATTTTCCACCTGCGCTAAAAGAGACGAATATGATCAGCAAGCCTTTTCTCATTGGATGTTTTGCACCTGTTCCCGAACGGTTTCAAGTTCATTTTTGATCTCTACAACATGTTGTGAGATCTCCGAATTTGATGCTTTATTGCCCATGGTCGTTATTTCACGATTCATTTCTTGAAGCAGGAAATTCAATCGTTTACCAACGGTTTCATTTGAATTGAGATAAGTAATAAATTGAGCCAAATGAGATTTAAAACGATCGATCTCTTCACTGATATCCAGCTTGTCGGCCAATTGAACGATTTCCTGATGCAGTTGCAATTCACTGGGATCTTCTTTCAATAATGCGGATATGCGTGAACGAAGAGTTTCAATATGGCGAGGTATATTTTCTTTTTGAAGGTCAATAATGGTCTGCAGTTGTTTTTCCATTGAACTCATGCGTTCTAGAAAGATCGCGCGAATGTATTCCCCTTCTTTGGTCTCCATATCAAGAAGTTCTTTGATCGCTGAGTCAAGTATCTTGATCATTTCAGTTTCAAGAATTTCATGCTCAATACTGTTCTCTTCGAGTGTCAATAATTCGGGTTGAGCAAGAAGGTCTTGCATATTAACCTGAGGTTTAATCCCGGTCTCAACGGCGATCTTGGAAACCGTAGACATGAAATTTTTCAACAGGGGTGTATTAACGGAGTAAGACGCAAGTGTGTTATTTGCAGAATTCACATTGAGGTAGCAATGCATATTACCACGTTGGACATATTGACGGATATATTTACGAAGCGGTTCCTCAAGAAAATTCAAGAATTTTGGGGTAGCAACAAATATTTCGAGATAGCGGCTATTGACCGATTTCAACTCTATCCCGATCTCCATATTTTGAATGTTACCTTCCGCTTTTCCAAAGCCGGTCATACTTGTCAGCATAGTCACTCCTATTTTGCAAGCATAAAATACAATATTATGGCATAAATACAAGATAAAAGATTAAAGACAATCATGCTATTTAAAGTCAATTTAACTAAAAATATTGTATAAGTGAAACATATTTAGGTAATAAGTATTTGCAATATTACCATAAACTAAATATATTACAATTATAAAATTAATAATTGCAAAGTTGAGAGGGAAGTAAATATTTTGTATCTTATATGTTTTTTTAATTTATGATAAGGAGAAGAAAATGACTGAACAGCAGACAATTATTGTAAAGAAAGAAAAATCAATGGCAGTAGCTTACTTACTGTTAATTTTTCTTGGTAGCCTTGGTATTCATCGCTTTTATTTAGGTAAAACAGGTTCCGGAATTGCTATGCTCTTATTATCCATTATTGGAGCAGTAACCGCTATTATAGTAGTAGGTTATTTTCTTTTAGGCATTGTAGGATTATGGATTTTTATTGATCTATTTTTAACAGCCGGTATGGTAAATAAAGCCAACTTAATTGAATAAATACGGATTGGATAATAAGATGGAATATCAAAGAGAAAAAAATGCAGATGAAGTCTTCTGCCGTTCTTGTGGCGAAATAATAAAAAGTGAAGCCGAAATTTGCCCCAAATGTGGTGTTAGACAGAAAGAAACGGTTATTTATACCACGGCTATGAAGAAACCCGTTGACCCAAATGCCTCAAAAAAAAGCAGGCTTATTGCTTTTTTACTGTCTTTCTTTCTAGGGACATTGGGTGCTCATCGTTTCTATGTTGGAAAAACCGGAACTGCAATATTGCAGATACTGTTTGGTTGGGCAACATTATTCATTTGGAACCTTGTTGATATGATCATGATCCTTGCTGGTACTTTTAAGGATATTGATGGCAAGGAGATTACTAACTGGGAAGTAGATTAGTACTTATAAAAATTCAATGCCTATCGGTATTAATATGATCAGAAAACGAAAAAAAGCCGCTAAGCGGCTTTTTTATTTTTGTGTATAAGAATTAGATTTCTGTCTTTTTCTTTGCCATAAAATATAACCAAAGGGCAACCAGCATAAATAGGACGATTCCCAACCATTTGAAACCGCCGACATGAGGCCACCAGTCCTTGTTTGCGGTTGCAAAAATAGGAATAGCTACCAAGATGCCCATAAGGGCTTCACCGGTAATAAGTCCGGAAGCAAATAATAGACCTTTTTTGCTATCATTCTTTGTTCGTTCTTTGGTGAAATAAGAAATAAGTCCACCGATAAAAACCGGTACGGATAAGGAAATCGGAAGATACAAGCCAACTGCAACCGCGAGTACCGGCATGCGGAAGGATGAGCCTCGTTTTTCCAATATAATATCCGCAATGACGATCGCGATACCTAAAGCGGCACCAATGGCAACCATGTCCCATGGAAGATTTCCATTGAATACACCTTGCGCGACCGACATCATGAGCGTCGCCTGCGGGGCAGGAAGTGTCTCAGAGCCGATCACATATGCCGAATGCAAAATATCGAGTGTAACGCCAAGTGTCATTGCAGCGGCAAGTGTACCGACGATCTGCATGATCTGCTGTTTCCAGGGGGTCGCACCCAGAAGATATCCCGCTTTAAGATCTTGAAGATTATCACCGGCAATGGATGCGGCACAGCATACCACCGCACCAATAATAATGGCTCCGGCAGCACCTTCGGGACTTCCTTTGCCCATGAGCAATAGGAGGAGAAGCGATGAAAATAAAATTGTCGCGATCGTAACACCGGATATCGGGTTATTTGATGATCCGACCAATCCGCCCATGTACCCTGCGACTGCCGAAAATAGAAATCCAAAGACCAGCATGACGGCCGTCATGATGAGCGTGATCTCAAAACTTTTTAGAACATCCAAATATAAAAGGAATAGTGGGATCGTGGATACCGCAACAATGCCGATTACCCATTTGATCGATATATCTTGTTCGGTCCGAGCCATTTCCACGCCATTGTTGGAATTGCGATGTGCATTTAAACTGGCTTTAATGCCGTTGATCAGCGGACGCATTAATTTTACAATGGACCACAGACCACCGACGACCATAGCACCGACGCCAAGGTAACGGATTTGTGTGGACCAGATCGTAGATGCAACATCCATGTTGATCGGACCGGCATGTCCAACAACTGTTGAATAAATAGGTAAAACGACCATCCATGATAGCAGTCCTCCTGCCATCATAAGAATGGAGATGTTCAATCCAATGATGTAACCTACACCAAGTAGAGCGGGGGAGAGATCGCCGCCAAAACCAAATATCGTTTTACCGCCGCGTGCATTTGTAAAACCAAATGCACCCTCAGCAGATTGATTCCACATACTGAAACCCTGTTGGAATAATTTAAGAACACCACCGACAAGCGCGGTTTTTAATATCATCATCAGGTGCTTTCCACCTTCTTTACTGCCCTTTGCCTCTTCACCCGCTTTTAATACTTCAGCGGTGGCAACACCTTCAGGATAAGTGAGCTTAGCTTCAATGATCAAAGCACGTCGTAAAGGAATAGTGAACATAACCCCGATAATACCACCAACGGCAGCCATTTCTGCGATCGCGATATAGTCAAAATCCGTCCAATAACCCATCAGGACCAATGCGGGAATAGTAAAGATCACACCGGCTGCGAGAGATTCGCCGGCTGAAGCGGCAGTTTGAACAATATTATTTTCCAGAATGCTGGATTTGCGGAAGAGGCGTAAAACACCCATTGAGATCACGGCTGCAGGTATAGAGGCACTGACCGTCATACCTGCAAATAGACCTAAATAAGCGTTGGCTGCAGCCAAAATAACTGAAAGTATTATACCAAGAATAACCGACTTAATGGTAATTTCCATCATTGATTTCTTTTTCTCCATAAGATGTCCCTTCCTAGTCCTGTTTAAATTTTTAATGTGTAATATACGAAAACTTACTTAGAGAATTAATAAAAATTATTTTTAGAATGTCATCCCGGATCCCCGAAGCATCCGGGGCCTGCGGCAATCAAAATCAAGAAACATGTCATCCCGGAAAGATAGCCAGCGTCTATCTTATCCGGGATCTCATTTATTAATCACTCCATTTTATAAGAGAAATGCTATTATTTAGATCCCGGATCCCCGAAACATCCGGGGCCACCGGCAAGTTTTCCGGGATGACATAGTGCTGATTGTCCGGGGATAACATGGTATCCTTTATGCATAATTCATAACCTCAACCTCAACCTCAACCTTAATCTTAATCTTTATTTTAATTCATTAAAAAATCCATTACATTACTTAGATATTGAAAGGATTATAAATGGACGAACAAACATTGCATGAAACGCACTCGACACTGGAAAATATTCTTAAACAGCGTAAGGAAAAGATCGCGAAGATCAAGGAAATGGGTTTTGAACCTTTTCCTTATTCTTATACTGTGACACACAAAAGTAAAACAATACTGGATAACTATGATGAACTGGAAGAAAAGACAGTTTCTGTTGCCGGTCGCTTGATGAATATACGTCGTATGGGTAAGGCCAGTTTTACACATCTTCAGGATGCAGAAGGCCGAATTCAACTTTATATCTCCAAAAATGACATCGGTGAAGAGTCTTATGCGATGTTCAAATTACTCGATATCGGGGATATTATCGGCATTGAAGGGATCGTGATGAAAACCCGGACCGGTGAGACCACCGTGAAGGCAACATCTTTGACACTACTGACCAAGAATATCCGTCCCCTGCCCATCGTAAAAGAAAAAGGCGGTGTGATCTATGATGCGTTTTCGGATAAAGAATTACGTTATCGTAAACGCTATCTTGATCTTATCGTGAACCCTGAAGTCAAGGATACATTTGTAAAAAGAGCGGAAATTACCCGAGCTACACGAAAATTCTTTGATGACCGTGGTTACCTTGAAGTGGAAACACCTATTTTACAACCGCTTTACGGCGGTGCCAATGCACGTCCGTTTGTCACTCACCACAACAGTCTGGATCAGGATCTCTATCTGCGAATTGCAGATGAACTTTACCTCAAACGTTTGATCGTTGGTGGCTTTGAAAAAGTGTATGAGTTTTCCCGTAATTTCAGGAATGAAGGTATGGACAGAAGTCATAATCCCGAATTCACCGCCATTGAATTTTATGAAGCTTATGTAGATTATTTCTATATGATGGATTTTGTCGAGGAGTATTTTAAAACCATCGCTGAACTCACCGGCAGTATGATCGTGGAATATCGTGGAGAAAAAATTGATTTCTCCAAACCGTTTGAACGTAAATCCATGGCTGATCTGTTTGATGAATATCTTAAGATAGATATTGCTGCATTTACCGAAAAAGATTTTGCGGATTGGTGCCAAAAAAACAAAAAAGAATTTGATCCTAAATGGAATTACGGCCAGTTCCTCGATAAATTATTTGATGAATATATTGAACCGAAACTCATTCAACCGACATTTGTGGTCGATTATCCGAAGGCGATCTCACCTTTGGCAAAGACCGATCGAAACGGTGATGAACGATTTGTTGAAAGATTTGAACTTTTTATCTGCTCTTCAGAATACGCAAATGCATTTTCTGAATTGAACGATCCCCTGGATCAGCGCGAGCGCCTTGATGGGCAGGATCGATTGAGAATTGAGGGCGATGATGAAGCTCAGGCCTTTGATGAAGATTTTATTCAGGCCATCGAAACAGGCATGCCGCCGACCGGTGGAGTGGGAATAGGATTTGATCGTGTGATCATGTTGTTTACAGGTCAGACAAGCATCAAAGATGTTCTTCTTTTCCCTGCTATGCGATCCGAAAAAATATCTTGAAGAAGTCGATAGGTCGATGAGTCGATAGGTCGATAACACGAAATCCACGGGTCATCCTGCCTGCGCCGATGAATATCGGTGAAACGACCCCGAAGCATCGGGGCGGGTTCAGTCCCGAAGGGATTCAGTAGGCCGTGCCGGCCGAAGTCATGACGTAGGCTGGGAGATCTCCGTGAGAGAAAAAGAAAAATATTTTGAAATATATTGACCCTGGCCAATGTCAAAACTCAAATTGAAAATACCATGTTAAAATTCTTATTTTACCTCTCTGAGCGTACCCTGTTTCACAAACGCTCCGATCAGTTTGTGCCCGTTATTCGTATTCTGGCAATTTTAGGACTGATCATCGGGACCATCGCTATGACGGTCACCTTGGGAATTTTACGTGGTTTTGAGAATAATCTGGTCGAAAAAGTCACGGGTTTTGAAGCACATATTCGAATAGAAAGTTTCAAGGATAATATTGAATACGATGGCGAATATGTGGCGCAATTACTTGATAATAAAGATATTACCCGCCTTGCACCCTATGTTAATCTGGAAACGATGTTGAGGCATGGTGAAGAAACCGAAGGTGTGATCATTGAATGCATGACCGAAGCGGATTTTCTTGAGATGCTTCATGCTTCAAAGAAAGATATGATGGGGGGAGTCGATTTCCGGGAGGCTGACTCTCTTAAAGGTATTTATCTTGGTTATGGCGCAGCCGAATATCTTAATGCAACCGTAGGTGATACTGTATCGGCTCTTTTCGTCAATGGAGTTCCTTCTCCATTTAATCCCATTCGATCATATGATGTGATCGTAACCGGTATCTTTTCAACCGGAATGAAAGAATTTGATGCCAATTACGCCTATGCGCCCTTGAACTTTGCCTCAGAAGTCAATGGAAATGATAACATAATAAGCGGATATCAGTTATTACTCAGTGATCCTTTGCTTGCAGATGATATTTCAAATTGGATCAATAAGATCAGTTCCTATCACTATATTCCGGTGACATGGAGAGAGCGTAATATCATGTTATTTAAGTGGTTGCAAACGCAAAAAGCACCTATTGTTATTACCTTCGGGATCATTGCTTTAGTGGCAATGGTCAATATTATTTCAACATTAGTGATGATCGTTCTTGTCAAAGAACGCGATACGGCGATCCTTAAATCCGTTGGCATGAAGCCCTCCGATATTCGGAAAAAGTTTATGATCGATGGCTTAAGTATCTCCATGATGGGTATAGGGATCGGCATACTTATTTCAAAAGGTCTGGAATGGGGACAAATGCGTTTTGCCTGGATCAAACTTTCTGCCGACGTCTATTTTATAGATCGTTTACCCATAGAAATTTCCTGGGATGTTATCTTGATCATTTTTCTAGTAGGTATTGTAACATCACTGATCGCAACATTTCTTCCGGCACGGAACGCGTCGCGTATCAAACCCGTTGAGGTTCTGCGTTATGAGTAAGAAATCTTACATAAATTATATAGCCGGACGATATTTTTCATCGCGAAAAAAGGTCCGGATGATCTCAACTACATCCATCATTACGATAATAGGTACATTTTTAGGGACTTTTGCTATTATTGCCGCATTATCGGTTATGAACGGTTTCCGTGATATGCTTTTTACGCGGACACAGGATATGTCGCCGGATCTAACTTTTTATATTAAGAACATCAGCGATGAAGCTC